>CAIYQS010000205.1 GCA_903928395.1 uncultured Actinomycetes bacterium
GGGCTTGAAGAGATTTTTCATTCCTCTGCCTCTGCCGTTGGGCTATCGGGGCGTACGTGAAGGGCAGAGTCTACTAGGCGTGAAATAGAGGTTTTACCGCATTCATTCAGCGATTTTGTGGCCTGCTCGACCCAGCGGTGTGTCAAAGGTGTGTCAATTGGAAATTGGCAAGAGCTGGCAATTTCTGCCAAGAGTAGGTCAAAAAACCCGAAAAGTTGCGACTCTTTACCGCCTGCTAAACAAGTAGCTAATCAACGTGAAGGAAACCTCAATGGAGAATGTAAAAGTCCGTAAACCAACTCGACGTCGCAATGGGGATGGGAGCACCAACCGCTATAAGAATGGCTGGCGCACTAAAATTACCCATAAAGGCCAGAGCGTTACTGCTATGGCGCGCACCGAACAGGAGTCACGACGCTTAGCAAAAGCTAAATTTGCCCAACTTCCTAGTACCAATGGATTACTACTCTCAGGAAGTGAAAAGGCTCTATTTGGAGACTATATGGTTACCTGGTTAACTAAAAAGCATGTAAAAAATATTACAGATACGACTTACCGGCGATACGAATCCCTGATGCGCCTTCATATTCTTCCCGCCCTGGGAGATGTAAAACTTCGCAATATCACCAAAAACCACGTTAACCATCTGATCGAATCGATGGAAGAAAGCGGTCAGAGCCTTCGCTCATGCCAGCAAGCCAGGGCTCTCTTGTCTGCCTGTTTCAAACGCGCTCTTCAAGACGACCTCGTATCCATCAATCCAGTATCTAACTCCCGCGGGGTCAAGGTAACTTCACCGCAGATTCACCCTCTCACCCTCCAGGAGGTAAGGCATCTATTGGAGTCGATTTCAGAGACTCACTTGCAGGCTCGATTCCGTATCGCAGTCCTTTATGGCTTACGACAAGGAGAAGCTCTCGGGCTGCAGTGGAAGGACTTAGACCTCGAGAAAGGAGAAATATTTATCTGGCAACAGGTTCAGAAGGTCAAAGGCAGGTACGAATTTGTGAAGCTCAAGAGTAAATACTCTATTCGTACACTAGAGCTAGACCCGGTGACCGTGAATCTACTTCGAGCCCACAAAAGTGAACAGAATTCTCTGCGGCTCTCACTTGGCGAAATTTGGCAGGATTTCAATCTGGTTTTTCCTGGGAGCAAAGGACAGCCCATGAATAGTCATACTGACTTCAATCATTGGCAATCTGCGCTCGCCAAAGCTGGACTTCCACAAAAACGGTTACATGACGCCCGACATACCGCCGCAACTCTGCTCTATGACCAGGGAATGGATATCGAGACCATCCGTCGATTCCTAGGACATGCGTCAGTCTTGCTAACATCCCGCACCTATGTTCATCACTCTTCTCGACAGATGAAAGGAGCAGCGAGCGCCATATCAGCGATGGGGGTGGATGGAGTGAAATCTTTCATCTCAAGGAGGTAAATCGATAAGGATTTTTAAAGGCAAGTCCTTCGTTACAGTCAAAAAGTCACCTCCCACCCATGAGATAGGGAAATCTCACCAATTTGCCTATCTGGGAGGATCAATTTCCCTCGGTCGACACAAATTTGCCAGCTCTCCAAAATGAATTTGATATCCGTGCGCGTGGCATGACGTGAAAAACCTGCAGGGCGATTGAAGGGCGCCCAGTGAAAGCTCTCCCATCATCGTGACCTGAGTTCGAAAATCCTCTCTGCACTGTGGCTGGCTTTTGTGTCACACGTTACGGATTTAATCTCCAGCACAGGCAAAGTGGCCCCTCTGCACTTGAACTCGAGAAACTCCCCATCTTCTGAGTATTCAAAGTATCTTCCACTTACAGTGATTTTCCAAAGACTTTCCATCGGCTCCCGTGTGTAGCCTCCTAAATATCAATACGCGAGCCCCGGTCTCGCCTATCCCTCGTGCACATTAGCGACGCGCTATTTTCATCAACAGTACTACCAACAAAAAAGGGTAGGCCTGGTCGTCAATACGCCCAAGGCGAGGAGCAAAGAGCCGTGAGCGCTTTTTCTGAAGTCTCCGCCGTGAGAGTCTTACTAGAACACTTGGCTGAACTGAGCGGTCCGTAGCTAATGCGAGCGGGTGACAACTCAGGGCGAGGCTTATCGGAGATGTCTGACGATTGCCCAAGGTCTCTGACATTGCACGCAGTTCTATCTCTCTGGGCTACTGCTCTCCAGATCAACTACAGAACCTAAGCGTGCAACCAGGTTTTCAAGCACTTTTTGTTCAAGGATTCAAGATAATGAAGGCTAGAGTTCATCTAACCCTATCAATCTGGCAGATTTTTGCTCCTACATGGCCACATTCCGTTTTTTGATCCCTTTCAAAGATCTTCTTACCGGCTAAGAGCGTGGGCGGCGAATATCTACCTGCTCTTCAACCATAATGACTCTTGGGCCCACGCTCGTTAGGTACTGCTGGATATGCTTGCCGGTAAAGCGTCTACTGCGCCCCACTTTTACACTTCCAATCTCTTTGCGGCTCAAAAGACTATAGATGGTTCCCCGAGATACTTTTAGGTACTCGGCAACCTCTTGCGGTGTATACAAACCTGGCAACTCCATTGTTCATCCTTTCATTTGTTAATTCAAGGATGACAGTTAATCTTGCGTCAGTCAGTGTGAACTCTGCAGAGGCTTGGCTAACTTCGAGTGAGGTCACCTTGATTTATTGATAACCCAAGTTTCAAAGAGACGGTACTCACAATTTCTAGAGTAGCCACCGAAGAGGTATAACTGCTGCTCAAAGGTATAGGTGAAAAATCGATCTTTGGTCTTGATCCTTTTATCGCGTATATAAGATTCTCAGAGCTTGTTGAACCTCCACAGATGACTCCGATAATTCCCACAATTAAAGTTAAAAACAGATTCCAAAGAGAGTAAGAAAAGGTTTTGACCGATGAAATTTAGCGCTGGATGTTTTGACCTCAGCATCCCCGTATAGGGGTCCTCTCATGCCCTCCTACTTATGTAAGGAACAAGTGGAGTATAGATCTGTCTCGTCTTGCGCAAGCATTCTCAATAATAGATCAAACGCTGTGACTCTAGGTCTAAAGCCATCGCTACATCACCTTGATTGATAAGTTCTTTCTTAAAATTAATCCCCGCCTCGCGAGCCCATGCTTTCACATCTGTCATTTCCTCTACCCCATAGCCCAGTTCAACTTGGCCTAATTCTGCCTGTAAAAATCCAATAACTTCTGCCCTAATTTTGGGTGGTAGTAGCGATTTACCAATGAGCCGCATCCACGCATTCTCTGCAAATACTGAGGTGCTCAGATTCGAGCGCTCCCAACCCGATCGCAAGGCTTGTTCAAATTTGGCAGAAGTCACATCGGCTAGGGTGTGTATATGAGCCCGAGCAAGTGACTTTCTCCCGTATTGAAATTCAAATCTATAGAGTCCCTCTGGAGGCAAAACCCTCAGTTTGTCCTCTTTTGCCTTCTGATATTTGTTATACATCTTGGGAACCCCATCTCGAGTCTTGTAGACCCCCTCCCAGGTCTCGGGAGGTCCTCCATCAAACGTTATTCGAGTTGCCTTTGCATACTTAGGCCGGATGGAAGAATAGAGCCCTAAATTAAAATCGGGATCAGGGATAAGAAAGTCAACGGATGTATCTAATCGGGCTACTCGAATCATTTCCCTCCAATTTGGATGCCAATCGTCTATCTGTATTTCACCAAAATCATTGAGAGCAAACTCAGGAATGCCGTCCATGCTTGTAAACATGTTCTCTTCGACCAGTTTTTGGACGATAAACTGAGTAGCTTCGGGCATTGCCAAGGAATACCCATCTGGGTCTTGAAATCTGGAAGGATTGAATTCGAGGCGGATTGCCCACGAAGTCTTAAGTAATTGCCATTTAACGACTGCTCTGGAACCTTCATGGCGTACAACTACTCTATCCGCCCAGCGCCCCATTTCGGCGTTCTTTATTGTAGAAAGAAACTGCTTAGGTTCACCTAAACCGATAGCTAGAGGAATATCTACGGCAATCATGTCTACGCCTATATTGGGAGAGACTGGAAGTGTTGGGGTAGGTATTAAGTGATTGTTTCTAGTACAAAAAGAACACCTATTAGAGAGATTTGCTCTTTCATGCCTCTGAACGAGGAGATGAGCACCTGAGGTAGGTGGGCTAACTAAATGGTCCACGGGTGGCCGAACTATTCCACAGACCCCATATTGCCTCTCACTTAGACCCAGATTCTGGATCTGTCGGAATATTTCGTGTACCCGGGTCAATTATCTCATTAACGGCCGCTTCTGGAATCCTAAGCGAGCGCCCAATATAGACGGCTGGTAATTCCTGAAGCCAGGCCATCCGATAGACCTTTCCCTCGCTAAGACTTAGACGCTGGGCTGTATCCCGGACTGTTAGTAACTTTTTCACCTATTTCTCCTATCTGCTTTCCTGTGAATCTTTACCACCCTGCGTGGCACTAGGTAAGATTGGCTGAAACCAAATTTTTAAGGAGTAGTCCTGTCAAAAATTGACAGGGTCAAGATCTATGTCGCTAAAGAAGACGCTGGTTACCAAGCCCAAGAAAAACATGCAACAGAAACAGGTAGTGACAACGATCACCGACCTGGTTCGGGATAACGTCTCGGCATTATTAAGAGACCGAATAGCAGCTGACGTCATCCACAATGAAACTCGGCATCGTTATTCGAAGTGGATGTTAAGGCTAGAAGAGAGATTACCTCTTAGCATACAAAGGAAATTGACAGTCAACGCGGATCCGGTTGACCAGCGAAGGTGGACACCTGAGCGCCTGGCGAAAGAAGTTGGGGCCCAAACGGGGGATATAAGGCGAATATTTGAATCAAAAAGCGGGAAGGGAGCGGCAAAGCTTTGGATCGATGAAATTATCCCGGTGGCAATAAAACTTGGAGTCTCGCCAGGCTTTTTGCTACAACCACTACGAGAGGATTTAGAGAACAACTCTATTCTTGTATTTCCGTCTTTCGGAGCCGCACAGATGCAAGTTCCGGCTCAGGAGTGGTTCAAATGGGTTCATGGTTTTCAAGCTCTACCCTCACAGGGCGGCGAAGAATTTGAAAAGTACATGACTATCATGTCAGGGAAGCGAAATCTCCCCGTAGGGAATGTCAATCAAATGGAGTACGACCTTGAACAGACCAGAATCGCTGAATCGGCATATTTGTCGCCAGTCAGCGCACACTTAGCATCTAATGAGCGCCCGATAGATGACTCAATGTTCCAAGACCATGAGGTCCCAACACCCCATCCCTTTGACTATATTGAAGCTGAAAAAACGGTCGTGGGCCGAATGCAAAAGCGTATACAACTTGTGTTCATTTACATGACTCATGTTCGAATGGCCCTTCGTCTTGTGCAAGACCCAAATCGCAAGGAGAGAGTTCGCTCAGACATCGAGTGGGGAATAAGGAAAATTCGTGAGGACTTAACGAAGCTTGCCGCGAATCAGGAGTTTCATCAAAAGACTGTATCGGCCAAATCTGATTAGAAAGACTTTTTTGCTCTGAACACTCTACATTCTTGAGGGAGAGTGATGTAGTGAACAAACGCGACCTGAGATGTACTTTAAAAGGGAGGGGGCTACTGCCTAACCTTTCCATTTCTGTCAGTAGCGCCCGATACCTCGTGGGTTAATGGAGGACGTAACGCTTAACCTAGGGGTGTGCACATTGCGGAGAGAGACCATCTGAAACAGAGTAAGAATTTGGTTTGGACTTTGTTAACGGATGGTTTCTTACTGGGCAGAAACAGGCTCACAACTACACATGTATGCCCTTGGCAAGTGCCACGAACAGGGTTGTACTTACACTTGGAGGCCCTCAAATCCTCTGCCGCTGCCGCTGGGCTATCGGGGCGATCTTGCCACAAAAGCGAAGAACGGAGGTTACCTCGCCGGTTGAATCACTAGGATGCTCCGATGAAATCGGTCTGCAAGAGTTTGTTGGCGATCTATCTACTGATTCTAGGATTTGCGGTTTTCACTCCTAGACCCGATCTGGTCACACTCGGAGCAAAACCGGTTATTAACGGTTCCACTGGAAGTATCCCAGCACTCGGTCACCACATCCTTTACGAAAGTGGAACATTGGCGTGCATTGGCAATTTCTTTCTACTAATTCCAGTCACAATCCTAATCCGGATAAGCTGGCCCAAGTTAACGCTGTCAACAATATTCATCATTACCCTACTTATGACGATCACCATTGAGTACATCCAGGTTTATATACCTGGGCGAGTCTCAAATGTAAGTGACATAATTTTTAATGGATCTGGTCCAGCACTGACCTTGTTAATTTTGCACAGGAAACGACTTAGTAAGAGCCGCGTCCAGAGATGATCGCCGCAAATGTGCGAATTATCAACACCATATCGTGCCAAAAACTCCAGCTCTGGATGTAATACGTATCCATATCCATCCGCTCTTGCCAACCCACCTCTTTGCGGCCGTTTATCTGCCACAAGCCAGTCAACCCGGGTGTCACAATGCTACGGAAGCGGCTCTGGGAACTAACCAAGTGATACTCATCTTCCAAAATTGGACGCGGACCAACAACAGACATAGTCCCAATCAACACACACCACAGTTGTGGCAACTCATCCAGCGACCAACGCCGTAGGAAGCGTCCAAATGAAGTGATCCGCGGATCATTACGGTAGCGCTCGGCAATTTCAGCATCAGGCTCACCAATCACCGAATCCCTCATGGCATGCGCATCCTTGACCATCGTGCGAAACTTAGGAAAAGTGAAATATGTTCTGCCAGCACCCATTCGTTTCGCGTTATATAAAATTGGGCCTTTTGAGGTGACTTTTACTCCAATTGCAATGGCAAGAAGCAAAGGCGAAAGCAGGATAAGCATCAAGAGAGAGAAAATCAGATCAAATAGACGTTTAATGGCGTAACCGGAATTAACGATTTGTGGTTCTTCGATCCGAACCCAATTGTCGTGCTCGATTGTCGTGAACTGAGATAACTCCGGTGCTAGTGGAGTGTAGAGCCTGATTCCAATAATTCCCAGATAGTAAAATTTCGAAATCCGGACTAGAAGATCTGCGTCAACATTAGCCGATTCTGTGACGATAATTCCATCAATCGACTCCTCTAGAATTCGCCTTTCTAAACTATTCAACCAAACTTCGTCATCGCTCGAATTTGGAGGGTCTACCCTTAAATAATTCGCCGAAACTCCCGAATTTCCACGTTCAACGAAGATCATTTTTGGATCAAACACATCTTGGTTGGAAGCAATATATAAATGGGTTTCCTGCACTACCGCTAGATTTTTATTAAGTAGGGATTCAATTAACAGTCTAGTAAAGGTTAGACAAATAAAGATTGCACCCGACGAAAAGAAAACCCATAGTCTGGATATTGCATGGTGAACTATGTAAGAAGTAAAACCTAGTAATACGGTTGCTCGCCAACCTGATTGCGCAACAGAACGAAGAGAAGTAGATAAGTTCTCAACGCGGGTGAAATTCCACGCTTTGCTCACATGCAAACTAAATAGCCAGAAAATGGGCAAGGCACAAACTAGTATAAAATTATAAAAGGATTCATGAGCCAGAACCCCAAGCCCTTGATAACGAAGACTATATGCAGTTAGGGTCGCTGCAAAAATGATGGCAATGTCAGAACGAAACACAAATTTTCGATATTTGCGAAGTGTGCTCGAATAAGAAACGTCGGAATCAATACTCATCGCCACTCCCTCCTCCGAACCACCATCCGCAAAACCCCGATTCGCGTGTTGAAGGTCAACTTCCCTTAGCGTGAACTTTTGCGTGGTGCCCGCTTCGTTGAGGAACTTACCTTCTTTACCACCCGCTTGGTGGATTTAGAAGGAACAGCTTTTTTAGCCGCTGTCTTCTTTGCAATAGGCTTTTTCACTGACCTTGCACCTCGGGCAGATTTAGGGCTGAACTCTTTTTCAAGGTCCCCTACCGAACTTTCGATTTCCAATCGAACAAGTTCATCTGGAAGCGGTGAATAAGGGGCAAGTTGGGCTTCAATTATTGCTTGAGGCAGGTGTCCCGATTCCCCGTACTCATGACCATACTGCTTGCCATAACCGTATGAATAACCATACCGATATCCGTAGTTGTCATAATCGCGAGCCGCTAACGGGATCATATTCAAGACTCCCCCGAGGATTTTGGCTCCCACGGCATTCACGGAATCTTTAGAACCTCTGAACTGCCCGATTCGCGTCTTGCCAGCACGGACAACCAGGATTACTCCATCACTCTTCTTAGCCAAGATCGCGGCGTCTGTTACCGGCAAAAGTGCTGGCGAATCAATAATCACGTAGTCAAACATGCTACGAAGCAAATTGAAGAACTGATCTAGATACTCAGAGTTAAGCAATTCGGCGGGATTTGGCGGAATGTTTCCGGATGGCAAAAACTTAAGGCCGTCATCGCCCCAATCAACCACCAATTCATTAATACTCTTTTGATTAATTGTTGGAATCCGGCCGGCCAAAATATCTGTGAATCCAGTTGTTCCTGGGCTGATCTTCAGATATTTAGACGCACGCGGGCGGCGCAAGTCCCCTTCAATATGAAGAACTTTTAAACCTGATTGAACCATTGATATAGCTAGGTTCACGGAGGTTGTGGTTTTGCCTTCTCCGGGCAGCGAAGAAGCAATTGTAATGATTTGAATCGGTTTTTCGGTTTTTAGGAATTGAATATTGGTCCGCAGCGACCTGAAAGCTTCCGCACGGACTGCGTACCTGCCAAGATCTGTCACGAGTGGTTTAGTTTCCGCGTCGTCATCAAACCCAATCGCCGCTAAAAGAGGTAACTCCTCGAGGTCTAAATCGTTCTTTACGGTGTTATCAAAGATTTGCCGCAAGATAGACAAAGCGATTCCCAAGCCAAACCCGAGAATTATTCCCAATAAAAAATTCAAAGTCTTCTTCGGGGACGATGGCTTAGTAGGTGCAATTGCACTCTTCACCATGGATACTTTGACGGTGCTATCGCCACTGCTGGATTCAAGACTTGCGGCTGTTGACGAAAATTGATTTCCTATCGCATTCGCAATATCGGCTGCTCGCTGAGGGCTCTGATCCGAAACAGTCACGTCGATTAAAACTGTATTTAGGGGCGCACTCGCCTTCACTTGCGCAGCTAGTGTTTGTTCTCGGTACGGAAGATGCAGGGTTTGAATGACCGGATTTAAAGTGCCGGGGCCGTTGATAATTTGGGCGTAGGAAATAACTCTCTGCTGTGAAAAACTTGACCCCTGAGCCAGGGCTCCGATATCCAAGGCAGAAGATGGGGTTGAAACAAAAAGCTGAATATCAGCCTGATAAATCGGAGTCTGCGTATACGTGATTCCAGCTGCGACCAAAATTCCGATGAGAGTAGAAACCACCACTATTTTTAGATTGCGCAGAATAAGGCGATAGTAATCTTTCAGATCCATTTTAATCCTTTAGTTGCCTAGGCTCCCTGGGGCTACGTTTGGTTGGGCGACCCACTTTTATAGCACGTGCACAATTCTAGCATACTGAAAATTCGATTTATCCAAAAATCGGTCCAATGCTTCCATTCGCCGCCACCAAAAAGGCGCAGGGACCCAACCCGAATGGTTCCGTAAAAACCGTCACAGGACATTTACCAGCTAAAGCCGCCACTAATGAGGTGAAATCGACGCTTAACACAAATTTCTCCACCTGATCCATTTCAAACCTTGCAGAGATCGTTAGAGGTCCTTCAGGGGAGAGGACTTGAACTAAATTCAACTCCTCTCCCCTGAATGCGAAGGAAATTCTCTGATCAAATCGTCCGACCTTCATTTCTACGACACCACTGCAAATGTTTGACACGGCTCGAAAATTGGGGGCCCGAAAATCCGCTACCAAGCAAACTCCGTTGGTTTCAGCCACTGTTTCCCAGGTTAATCTCAGTTTATCTAGCAGGTCCGACTCGTCAATAGTCAAAATTGCACTTACGGTGTTGGCGTGAGTGAAGCTTCCCTCAGCTCGTAAAAGTTGAACGGCAGTCATTATGGCTTTCGCGAGTTCAACAGATAAAACTTGACCTCCTTGGCCAATAGGATCAAATGGGATAACTGAATGATCAAATCGTTGGTCCTGCATGGAGAGAATTTTTTGAGGCGCAACTCCCGCTTCGATGATATGCGGAGCGAAGGCGTCTTCAGCAATCACCACAAAATCTGACTCAACAAGTTGGTCCTGAATCGCTTGCAAGGAGTGAGAAACCGTATCCAACACCTCAAGCCCCCACGCCTCCGCCAAATTTAATATGGATTGCGGAATCCTCTGCCCCTCAACCCCCTCGATTCCAGCAGAAGCAACTTCTAGATTGGGAAAGTAACGCTTTATAGCGGCAGCAGCCAAGACCGACCGAGCTTGATTGTGCCGACATACCACCGTCACAAGACGAGTCATCCGAATTCACCTCCGCGGTGGTAATGGTCCAAATACCATTGGTAAGTACTTGTGATTCCATCGCGCAACTCAACCTGTGGCTGCCACCCTAAATTATTGATTTTGGTCGTATTTAATAATTTGCGAGGTGTGCCGTCTGGCTTACTCGAATCCCACTTGATGTCCCCTTCAAATCCGACAATTTCTGCAATTAATGCTGCTAGTTGGGAAATGGTGAGATCCGTTCCCCAACCAATGTTTATAGGCGCTCCCGCATCATATTGTTGTAGCAAATGCAGAACGGCCCGAGCTAGATCGTCCGTGTGTAAGAATTCCCGTCTGGGGTTGCCCGTCCCCCAAAGAGTGATTGAACTAGCATTTTCGACTTTGGCTTCGTGAAATCTTCTGATGAGAGCTGGTAACACGTGACTTGTCTTTAAATCAAAGTTATCTCCAGGGCCGTATAAGTTGGTGGGCATTGCCGATATCCATGAACGGTGATATTCACGTCGATAGGACTCCACTTGCATAACACCCGCGATCTTCGCAATTGCATATGCGTCGTTCGTTTCTTCTAAAGGTCCTGTTAGGAGCGCTTCTTCACTAATGGGCTGCGGCGCAAACTTCGGATAAATACAAGAAGAACCCAAGAAAAGTACTCTTGGGATGTCATTGGATTGGGCTGCCTCAAACAAATTCGTCTGAATTCTCAAGTTTTCGTTTAAGAATTCAACAGGATATGTCGAATTTGCGACTATCCCCCCGACTTTGGCAGCCGCGATTATCAGTATTTCAGGTTTTGCAGAAGCTATCGCCCTGGCCGTTTGAGCTTGATCCCGCAAATCAACTTCTGTGGAGGAATTCCCTAATAAACATGTAAAACCCATCGTCTCGAGATATCGCCAAATCGCAGAACCTACTAACCCTCGATGTCCGGCAATATATATTCGAGAGTCATGCGCTATTTTTGGTACTTTAGTCATTAGTCGCAATTCAATCATGAAATGTGGTTTACTCCTCCAAATCATGGACGAAGCAGGAGAATTTATGAAGAAAGCACTGATAACGGGAATTACAGGCCAAGATGGTTCGTACTTGGCAGAATTATTGCTTTCTAAGGGGTATGAAGTCCACGGGTTAATTCGCCGCTCTTCTTCTTTTAATACCTCACGAATTGACCACTTAATGGAAGATCCCGAAATCCATCAAGTGAAACTTTTCCTCCACTTTGCTGACTTGACAGACGGATCACGACTTGTTACCTTGATTTCAAAAATTGCACCGGATGAGGTATACAACCTTGCCGCGCAATCGCATGTTCGTGTGGCTTTTGACGAACCCGAATACACTGGCGACTCAGTTGGAATGGGTGTAACTCGAATCCTAGAAGCTATTCGTATCACTCAAGTCAATTGTCGGTTCTATCAAGCTTCTTCGTCTGAGATGTTTGGAGCAACCCCTCCGCCCCAAAGTGAAGAGACTCCTTTTTATCCTCGCTCACCATATGGGGTCGCAAAGCTTTACTCGTACTGGATGACAAAAAATTATCGGGAAGCGTATGGGCTTTTTGCGTGCAATGGAATTCTGTTTAATCACGAATCGGAGCGCCGAGGAGAAACGTTTGTAACCAAGAAGATTTCGAGTGCTGCAGCAAAAATTGCCTTAGGGAAGCAGAAAACCTTGAGCCTTGGAAATCTCGATGCAATTAGAGACTGGGGTTACGCGCCAGAGTATGTAGAGGGAATGTGGCGAATGCTCCAACACCACACCCCGACTGACTATGTCTTATCGACAAATACAGGATTTTCTGTCAGGGAATTTCTTAAATTTGCATTTGATGCGGTAAATCTAGATTGGGAAAAATATGTCTCGTTTGACCCACGCTACCTTCGTCCCACAGAAGTAGATGCGTTGATCGGAGATTACTCGAAGGCAAAATCAATTCTTGGTTGGTCTCCAAAAGTGCTAGCGCCTGAACTCGCTCGAATCATGGTGCATTCGGAGCACTCCTTCAACATTTCAAAATCAACCCAAAACGGAATCTAGATTCTTGTTCTTGCGGCTAAAAAGTAAGATAGCGCCGATTATCCAATATTTCTCCAAATCGTTGGAAAAGGCATTTGCATTAATATGGCTTTCGAGTCCAAGAATTTCGAGTTCAATAATTTCAGTGTTATCTGTTTCACTCATGGCCCATCTACTTTCTGATTTCAATTTTGGACTAGTTCAAATTAACTACTCAATTGCCGCGATTGCTCTTTGGATAGGTGATTTAGGATCGATTAACACAATGATTATTGAGAACTCGATTGGGAATTTCCCCAAAGTTCGCGAAATTTGGTTCAATCGGTTAATCAGGGTATCAGGAGGGGCATTAATCCTCGGTGGCGCTGGTTACCTTTTCGGGTTAAGACACTTCAATTTTCTTTTGTTTTTTGCCTGCATACTTGATTTAAACAGCGATTCTCTAATGGGCCTTCGACAAATTATCTTCAAACAACGTTCCGCATTCATATTTCAAACGGGGAAGAAATTGATTCAGTTATTCGGATTGACTCTAATTTACTTAACAAAAGTCAATCTCTCCTCGCAGTTAGTATCGATTATTATTGGTCTTCCCGCAGTCGTGGCAATTTTTCTAGATTTCACGGTCATTGGAAAGCCTTCATCTAAACCTAGCTTCAAGGTGTCAGTTGATTCAATTAAGATCTGGGGACAGAGTGGAGGCACTCTCCTTGCCGGGTTGGATTTATGGATTATTGGTTCTTTCAAAGAATTTGGTTGGGTCTTATACTTGACTTTTGCTCGCCGAATTTCGAATTCATTGGGCATTTTTGGTGCAACTATTTCCGTTGAAACTCTGAATGATGTTGGAGAAAATGGTCTCAGTTCTAAAACTATCCGACCGAGAATTTTCAATGGATTCTTTTTAACATTATTTATTTCCGTATTTTTAAGTTTGGTCATGACATTTGTACTTGCTCCACTCACTGGAAGGCCCTCATCCGTTGCGGCTATATTGGTGGTTTCAAGTATTTTGTGTTCAATTCCGTTAGGAATTTTGACGGCCAGTATAAACAGCATTTTTATAGGAATGAAGTTCTACAAATACGTATCGATGTCCACGTACTTGAGCACATTCGTATATCTATTTTGGTTGTCAATCATGCCACACGTTATAGGTATCGCCTGGACTATTGGCTTAGGCTCCGCCATCAACCTAGGACTTGAACTATTGTTACAAGTTATCTTTTTTCAACGAATTCGCGTTAATGGTGCAAAGTCTTAGAAGATCGATACAGGACCTGCGCGATATTTGCTAGACACTTTCGGTTAGGCAACGTTAATGGTTGCTTGGTTAGTGGTGCAAATAGTTAA
>CAIYQS010000206.1 GCA_903928395.1 uncultured Actinomycetes bacterium
AGAGGTCAGGAGTGTCTAGCGTTTTTCGCGCAGGTCCGATTACTCTTTTCAAGAATGTCAATTGCCTGTTCTAATTCATTCAATTCCCAAAAAAAGGTCGCACTGGCTCTAAGTACCATCCGACTGTAAGGCGCTATTTCGAGCGCTGAAAGAATGGCTTTCTTCGCCTTTCTTATCTCTCCCTTTATAAGGTATTCCCTTGCTAAGTCAACCCATTGAACAGGGTTCCTTGGATTCGCAACCAAATTTTTCTTTAGAATGTGGATGTGCAAATTCGAGTCAGATGATGACTCTTGATTTTTATTACACCAATTACTTCCACCTGAAAGAGCGGCTCTCATATTGTCCAGACTCGGCCAATTTTGTGTTTCAGGAGCCATGAATTGAGCTATTGCACTTATTTCTGGGGTTAATGCGTTTTCAAAGATCGCCGCTGAAAATAAGTCTGAAGCCCTACCTATTGATGGGCTTTCATTGAACTCCTGAAGCAACCTGGATGTCTCTTGATTATTGGATTCAAACCGAACTGAAGAATCCGGAAACTCAACATTATCTTGCGCGGTTTGCACCCAACGCCGCCATCTCGGTATTACTTGCCGACTGAAATTATCAGTTGCTGACATTCACCGACCGCCGCGCAATTGAAGATCTTTGTAGAACTAGATTAATTCGTGTTGTGTAAGGTCCGAGGGAAAATGGATAGTTCCCTTTTCCGCGAGCCACAGGATCTCCTCTATGCATTGGATCTGGAAAACAAAGTTCAGAAATAATTGAAACCAGGTCTTTTTCATATTTTTCAGTGAGAATATTGGAAAAGAATTCTTTTGACTCATCGTGAGCTTGAATTAATGCCGGAAGAGCATCTTCAAAAGATATGCCAGTTGAATGGTGCTGCAAATTTCCTAGAAAAGAATAAAAAGTGTCGTTATATGTATTACCAGTAAGCAGAAAACAAATAAGATTTCCTAACATCATGCAATCAGCAGCATATCGAATTTGGGATTCCGGGAGTCGTGTCCTCGATCCGTATAAATACTCGGGCGGAGAATGTCTTCGATCACCAGGAATCGGCAATCGGTCAATGGGAGAAGATCGTGCCTCTGAGTGCGCTCTGCCAAGATCGCCTAATTTTCCTTTAGTTCCAGTTTCTGCATGCCAGTACAAGAAATTCGCTGCCTTGAGATCTTGGTGCGTTGCCCTTATGGAATGTAATTGATTCAATGCGGCCGTGGCTTCTTGAGCCATCCTAAGACGTTCCAAGTAGTTTGCATTTGGATTATTAATCAGCAAATCTCGAGAGTCACCATCTGCCAATTCCAAAATAACATAACTGACTGGGAAAGGCGATGAACCAGATGGATCCTTGTATTCACCGACACTTAACGCTTGGACAATTCTGGAAAGTTTTTTCACTAAACATTCGGTTAAGAGGTAGGACTCGGCGAGGAAAATATCCGTTTCCTCTCTAAGTCTTTCGGCAACATTTGTTTGGGATAGGATTTTTTGATAATCAAGAGCTTTAAGGAAGCCGACCCTCCCTGTGACCTGAGTTACGTTATATCCAACCGAAAATTGTCCTGGTGTTAGATTGGCAGGTTTTACTATTTTCTTCCCCACCACCCAATCCAATTTTACGTTCCCGCCTGGGTCGACAAGCCGAACTCCTTCGAGCTGATTCGCCAAGGTCCCGAATTGAGGGTTAAACGGAGTGGGACTGCTCATTTCCCCTCCTTCTCATTCGATTGTTTGACCAGCACCACTTTACTGTGACTCGGTGACAACGGCTCAAGAATCAAATGAGGAATAGCATTAATTGGGTTGATGGCACCCGGCGAAGCACCCCAATCGAGAGAGTTGGCCGACCACTTGTAGCATAAATTTGGCCAAAAAGGGGTCCAAAATAGTTTCCGATTTCGTCTTTTTGGCCGCGCGCCTTAAGATTGCCCTCTGCCCAGAAATGAGCGGACGTCCGTAATTAGACCCCTGAATAGATGAGTAGGTACTGCTTGGCCAAGAAAGACGGAGCAATCGAGATTGAGGGCACCGTTGCTGAAGCACTGCCAAATGCCATGTTCAGAGTTGAACTTACAAATGGACACAAAGTGCTTGCGCACATCAGCGGAAAAATGCGACAGAACTACATTCGTATTCTTCCGGAAGATCGTGTGATTGTAGAACTTAGTCCGTATGACCTCACAAGAGGTCGAATTATCTATCGTTACAAGTAATAGGAGTTAGTCGTGAAAGTTAAGCCAAGCGTGAAGAAGATCTGCGACAAGTGCAAGGTCATTCGTCGTAATGGTCGCGTCATGGTTATTTGCGACAATCTCCGTCA
>CAIYQS010000207.1 GCA_903928395.1 uncultured Actinomycetes bacterium
GTCGCAATGCCGTTGCTTACCTACCTTCAATGCTGTTTCGACAAACCCTGGCTACCGACTACTTGGTTCGGGCGGAGGCTGCGATCACCCTCATCTACCGGGCCAACGGGCCGATTGACCTCGAGGGTCTCGTCGGCCCGGCTTCGGAAGAAGGGGCTTTTGCCACCAGCGACAAGTCACTCGAAGGCGAAAATCGCCAGCACTAGGGGGGGTCGTCTCGTATTTTCCTCTTCGTGCTCATCTCAAGTCACACCCTCGGGTAACAATGAAGGGGTGAAGATCGAGAGAAATAAAAATCCGCACGGCCAATATTTTACCCCGCGCAACGTGGCTGACTTGATGTTAGACCTCCTGCATTCTCCTAAGTCTGCGCCCGTGCTTGAACCGTGCAGCGGAGCTGGCGTTTTCCTCGATGCACTGACTGAGAGGGGGTACGAAAATATCTCGGCGTTAGAGATAGATCCCAACTTGGCAAACCATTCGAGTGTCCAAGTTTTGAATCAGTCGTTTGTGGTTTACGAAAACAACGAACGGTTTAGCGCCGTTATCGGCAACCCGCCTTACATCAGATGGAAAGACCTTTCGGATGATTCAAGGGGCGAGATGATTGCCCATAAACTTTATGGTTCACTCTTCAATACCTTGAGTGATTACTTAACGGTTTTCATCGCTGGATCGGTCGAATTACTCGAGGACGGCGGAGAACTTGTATTCATCACGCCGAGTTTCTGGATGCACACCCAACACTCGTCACCCCTTCGAGAATGGCTGCTCGACCGTGGATCGATAACAAAAATTGTAGATTTTGGGGAGACAACCGTCTTCAACAAAGTTGCTTCGGCGATAATCATTTTCAAATTTGTCAAAGGCACTCCTCAGGCCGAAAAAGTGCAACTCGTACGCTATGTAGGTCCAAGCCGGATAAATGAGTTAATCCTCGACCTCGATGATGCAACTCTGTTTGAACACGTGGAAGTGAACAATTTTCAACCAAGCACACATTGGACGCTTGCGACGGCAGGTGAACTCGAAGTTCCTGATGCGCTCGAAAGAGACTGCTACGAGCCAACCAATAATCTGTTCGCAGAACCAGTCATAACGACGCTCGGCCAAAGCGTCGATATTGCAAACGGAATGGTTTCAGGCCTCGACAAGGCCTTCCGTATTCCTGAAGAGATCTTTGGCGTTCTGACAGAAGAAGAAAAGGGAGCAGTTCTACCTGTCATAAAAGCATTCAACATTCGAAATCTTGTCAGCACTGGGACGACGAGTTACATCGACATTCCCATAGGTCTCACCGAGGACGAAGTGAAATTGAACTATCCAAATTTCTATAGCCACCTTGAAGCATTTCGAGATGATCTAGCAAAACGATATTCCTACAATCGAGAACTTCCGTTTTGGGAATGGTCGTTTCGACGATCCCAGGCATTTTTTCTTTCCGAGGTTCGAAAGGGCTTCGTTCCATGCAAGGAAAGGCTGACAAACCGTGACCGTGCTCGCTTCACGATGACGCCGAGTTGGGCTGTCGCCACCCAAGATGTAACCGGATTCGCGCCAAAATCTGGGGTTCCTGAATCAATCGAATACATCGTCGCTTATCTCAATCAGCCAGCCGTCACTTCATGGATCCGTCGCCGCGGGCTCATGAAAGGCGGTATCGCTGAGTTTTCGGAGCGACCGCTGTCATCCTTACCATTTAGGAAAATCGATTGGCAAAATGACGACGAGATTCAAATTCATAGCCGGATTACCAATCTAATGAAAGATCTTTCGTCGGGTGCTTCGAAGAGCGAGGCCGTGGAGGAGTTAATTTCCCTGCAGTTCGCAAAGCTTCTTCCTCATA
>CAIYQS010000208.1 GCA_903928395.1 uncultured Actinomycetes bacterium
AACTTCCGCCAAGAATTTGCCGGTATAACTTGCAGCAATCTTTGCGACAGATTCGGGAGTTCCCTCTGCAATCACAGTTCCACCCCCAGCTCCACCTTCGGGGCCGAGATCAATCACCCAGTCGGCTGACTTGATGACATCTAAATTGTGTTCAATGACCACGACGGTGTTTCCAGATTCAACGAGTCGGTTAAGAACGATGAGGAGTTTTCGAACATCCTCAAAATGCAGTCCAGTGGTTGGCTCATCGAGAACATAAATTGTTCGGCCTGTTGAACGTCGTTGTAATTCGGTTGCCAATTTGACTCGTTGGGCTTCGCCTCCTGAGAGGGTTGGCGCTGACTGTCCGAGTCGAACATATCCGAGACCCACGTCGTTGAGCGTCTTCAAGTAGCGAGGGATCCCAGGCACAGATTCAAAGAAGTGCGACGCCTCCTCGATTGGCATATTGAGAACTTGGGCAATGGTCTTTCCCTTGTAATGTACTTCAAGGGTTTCGCGGTTGTACCGTGCGCCGTGACAGACCTCGCAAGGAACGTAAACGTCTGGCAAGAAGTTCATTTCTATTGTTATGGTTCCATCGCCAGCACAATTTTCGCAACGACCACCTTTTACATTGAATGAGAATCGACCCTGTTGGTAACCGCGAATTTTTGCTTCAGTGGTTTCGGCAAAAAGTGCCCGGATCTTATCAAAGACACCAGTGTAGGTTGCGGGATTTGAGCGCGGGGTACGTCCAATAGGAGATTGATCTACGTGAACCACTTTATCGAGTAGATCAATTCCAGTAATTGTACGATGACGACCTGGAACAATTCGCGCGCCGTTAAGTTTGTTGGCTAACACCGAGTACAGCACATCATTTACTAAAGTAGATTTTCCGGATCCACTCACTCCGGTAACGGCGACGAAGAGTCCGAGCGGAAAGCCAACGTTGATGTTCTTGAGATTATTTTCTTTCGCTTCCTTGACCAGCAAAGAACGCTTTACATCCGCGACTCTTCGAACCTCGGGAATTGGAATTGATCGTCGCCCTGCCAAGTAATCACCAGTAATTGACTCTGGAGCGTCAAGTAACGCTTGATAATCTCCTGAAGATACGACTTTTCCGCCGTGCTCCCCTGCACCTGGACCGATATCAACAATCCAGTCAGCAATCCGAATTGTGTCCTCATCGTGTTCCACGACGATTAAAGTATTGCCAAGATCACGCAACCTTGTCAGAGTATCGATGAGTCGACGATTATCACGTTGATGTAATCCGATGCTCGGTTCATCGAGCACATATAAAACTCCTGTTAGGCCCGAACCTATTTGAGTTGCAAGCCGAATTCGTTGTGCCTCCCCACCGGAAAGCGTTGCCGCCGGCCGTTCGAGAGAAAGGTAATCCAAGCCAACATCCAGAAGGAAACCTAAACGGGCATGTACCTCTTTAAGTACCCGATCGGCTATCTTCTTCTCTCTAGCATTAAGTGAAATCTTCTTCAGGAATACAGCACAGTCTGCAATTGAGAGTTCGCAAATTTCCCAAATATTCTTGCCGCCAAGTGTGACCGCCAATACTTCAGGCTTCAGCCGCGCTCCTTTGCAAACGGGACAGGGAGTTTCGCGCATATAGGCTTCATATTTTTCGCGACTAAAATCAGAATCGGTTTCGGAATGTTTTCTTGAAATGAATCCAAGTACTCCTTCAAACCCGGTGGCATAATTCCGTACTCGGCCATATCGGTTTTTGTACTTCACATGGACTTCATAATCTGAACCGTTTAAAACAGCCTCACGGGCTTTGAGGCTCAACTTGTTCCAGGGTTTGTCCATCGAGAAACCTAATTCATCCGCTAAACCTTGAAGAAGTCGGCTGAAATACTCTGATGAATGCCCTCCTGCCCATGGTGCGATCGCCCCTTCATTTAGGCTCAGCGAATCGTCGGGAACAACCAGATCTTGATCCACTTCTAAGCGAGTACCAATACCGGTGCATTCTGGGCAAGCTCCAAAAGGTGAGTTGAAAGAAAAAGAGCGTGGCTCCATTTCTTCAAAAGAAAGTCCACAATCGTGACAGGCCATATGCTCGCTAAAAATTCGCTCTTTCTCCGGATCGTCTGCCTTCGCATCTACAAAATCCAGTACCACGACCCCACTGGCAAGCTTGAGTGCAGTCTCAATGGAGTCCGTTATTCGGGATTTGGATTCCTTCTTCACGGCAAGGCGATCAACGACAACCTCAATTGAGTGCTTCTCTTGTTTCTTTAATTTGGGCACCTCGTTGAGTGAAAATACTGTTCCATCCACTCGAGCACGAGAAAATCCCTGAGTTGTGAAATCCGTAAAGAGGTCGACGAACTCTCCCTTGCGCTCGCGGACAACAGGAGCGAGAACTTGAAAACGAACTCCCTCCTCAAGCGCCAAAATTTGATCGACAATATTTTGAGGAGTCTGGCGGGCGATAGCTTTTCCACAGTTTGGGCAATGTGGACGTCCAGCACGAGCAAAAAGTAAACGTAGGTAGTCATAAACCTCTGTAATGGTGCCAACAGTCGAACGTGGGTTTCGATTGGTGGATTTCTGGTCGATTGAAACGGCTGGCGAAAGTCCTTCAATAAAATCGACATCTGGCTTGTCCATTTGACCAAGAAATTGCCGCGCATAGGCCGACAGTGATTCCACATATCTCCGTTGACCTTCGGCAAATATTGTGTCGAAAGCGAGAGATGATTTACCCGAACCAGATAATCCCGTAAATACGATCAGTGCATTTCTTGGAAGGTCGAGGGAAATATCTTTTAAGTTGTGCTCACGCGCCCCACGGATGATCAGCCGATCGGTACTCATACCCCTGCCTCTTCCATACCTCTAAGTTCGCGCTTCAGCTCACGTAATTCATCTCGAAGTCGGGCCGCCAATTCAAATTGCAGTTCGGCAGCAGCCGACTTCATCTGATCAGTCAGGGATTCTATGAGAGCAAGTAACTCTTGTCGCGGCAGCGAAACTCCTGGTGGGCGCTGGTGTCTGATCGCCGGTGTTTGGTTCGCCTTATTTTTGGAACCTTGGGTAAGCGAATTGCTATCTTCTGCCTCTTTGGTGATGAGGTCCGTAATATCGGCAATTTTTTTGCGCAAAGGAGTTGGATCAATTCCGTTTGCAAGGTTGTAAGCAACTTGTTTAGCACGCCGACGATTTGTCTCATCAATTGCTTGCGCCATAGCAGGCGTGATCATATCTGCATACATATGAACTTCTCCTGAGACATTTCTGGCAGCACGACCAATCGTTTGAATGAGCGAAGTAGCCGAGCGAAGAAAGCCTTGTTTGTCTGCATCCAAAATCGCAACAAGGGAGACTTCAGGTAAATCTAATCCTTCGCGAAGTAAATTGATTCCGATCAAGACATCGTATTCACCCGAGCGAAGTTCACGTAGCAACTCCACGCGACGCAAAGTATCTACTTCGGAGTGTAAGTAACGGACTCTCACTCCCAACCCGAGAAGGTAATCGGTTAGGTCTTCGGACATTTTTTTTGTCAGAGTAGTAACCAACACTCGTTCATTTCGCTCGGCGCGCAATCTAATTTCATTTAAAAGGTCATCTATCTGACCCTTGACCGGCTTCAAGATAATCGCCGGGTCTATAAGTCCAGTTGGGCGAATAACTTGTTCGACAACATCTCCCTTGACTTTTTCTAACTCGTACTTTCCTGGAGTTGCAGAAAGATAAACGGTCTGACCTTTTCTTGTGAGGAATTCATCGAACCGCAGCGGACGGTTGTCCATTGCACTTGGAAGCCGAAACCCATGCTCCACCAAAGTGCGCTTTCGGGAGGCATCGCCTTCATACATCGCACCTATCTGCGGAACAGTCACATGGGACTCATCGATGACGACCAAGAAATCTTCTGGGAAGTAATCTAGAAGGCAATTGGGCGGCGAGCCAGCTCCGCGACCATCGATATGGCGCGAGTAATTCTCAATTCCACTGCAAAATCCCAACTGCTGCATCATCTCTATATCGAAAGTAGTTCGCATCCGAAGTCGCTGTGCCTCCAAAAGCTTTCCTGACTTTTCAAATTTAATGACGGCGGCTTCCATCTCCTCGCTTATTTCTGCGATCGCTCGTTTCATCGTTTCATCGCCGGCAGAGTAATGAGAGGCGGGGAAAATATACATCTCCCGTTCTTCTCTAATAATTTCTCCGGTTAAAGGATGCAAGGTCATGATTCTTTCGATTTCATCTCCGAACATCTCAATTCGGATCGCATGCTCTTCATACATCGGAATGATCTCGATGGTGTCTCCGCGTACCCTAAAAGTTCCACGCTCAAAGGCCATGTCGTTCCGCTTGTATTGAATATCGACGAAGCGTCGAAGTAATTGATTGCGCTCAATTGACTCACCCACGCGCAAAGTAATCATGCGATCGACATACTCCTGCGGAGTGCCCAGGCCGTAAATACAGGAGACCGTGGCGACGACGATGACATCACGCCTAGTGAGGAGGGAATTGGTGGCAGAATGGCGCAGCCTTTCCACCTCTTCGTTGACCGAAGAGTCTTTTTCGATAAACGTGTCAGACTGCGGAACATAGGCTTCTGGTTGGTAATAGTCATAATAGGAAACGAAATACTCCACGGCGTTATTTGGCAATAACTCTTTAAATTCGTTGGCGAGCTGAGCGGCTAGCGTTTTATTTGGGGCCAATACAAGAGTTGGGCGTTGCAATTTTTCAACCAGCCATGCAGTTGTCGCTGACTTTCCGGTACCAGTTGCACCGAGGAGAACTACGTCTTGCTCCCCCGCTTGAATTCGACGCGTTAGATCAGCTATGGCCGTAGGTTGATCGCCCGAAGGGGTGTAATCACTAATGACTTCAAAGGGTTTAACTTTCCGTTGCAACTCCGATATCGGTCTCATCAAATCCCTAACCGAGCGGGATAGAGCCTATTTTCGTAAAGATTTTCGACTTGTCGAAGTAGTTCATCCTCCGTGCCATCATTCGTTAATATGGCATCGGCAATTGCTTCACGTTGAAAATCTGACGCTTGAACCTGCATCCTCTGAGTCACCTGGTAATCCTTCATTCCGCGTTTGATGAGCCTGGCTCGCCGAGTATCCTCTTTGGCACTGACAGTCACCACGAAATCAAAGGTGTAGGGGTATTTGCTCTCGACCAAGAGCGGAATTTGAGCTACGAGAATGGCATCCGGTTCCAGGTCGGCGACTATCTGCTCAAAAGCCGTGCGTATCTTGGGATGGGTGATCGCTTCAAGATCCTTGCGGGCGATTCCATCTTCGAAAACAATCTCCCCCAGACGAGCTCGATCGAGATCACCGTCCCGAAGCACTCCATCGCCAAACCGAACCAGAATCTCTTCGAAACCCGCTGTCCCACGTTCGACGACGTCTCGTGCAAGTTGATCAAAATCCACTACTTTTGCTCCGCACAGGCTGAAGAATTGGGCGGCCAGTGACTTTCCTGAGCCAATTCCACCAGTCAACGCAACGAGAAGCACGCTGCAAGCCTACCTAAGTCAGCCAAACTCAGCGCGAAATGCGCTTCTCCTAAATTTTGGCCAGAATTGTGGTCAAAAATGTAAAAGGCCCCGACATGTCGTCAGGGCCTTTAACTCTCGTTTTATCCGCAGATTTATTCAGCGACCTCATCGGTTGCTGGAGTCGCTGCTGCATCAGCGGCTTTAGCTTCAGCCTTTTGCTTCTTGTGTGCAAGAAAGCGGCTCTGAGCTTCGGCATACTGACGCTCCCACTCTTCACGTTGGGTCTCAAAACCAGGACGCCACTCTTGTGAGTCGGCATCAAAGCCTTCTGGATAGATGAAGTTGCACTCTGCATCGTAGCGAGCGGGCATTCCATATTGCGACGGATCAAAGGCTTCGATCTCGACTTCATGACCCTCGTTAGCCTGCTTGAGAGAAAGTGAGATACGACGACGCTCAAGATCAATATCTATGATCTTTACGAAGAGTTCATCCCCCACTTGAACTACCTGCTCTGGAATCTCTACGTGGCGCTCGGCAAGCTCAGAAATATGAACCAGCCCTTCAATTCCCTCGAAGACCCGAATAAATGCTCCGAATGGAACCAACTTTGTTACTTCACCGGGAACAACCTGATTAATTGTGTGGGTGCGAGCAAATGCCTGCCAAGGATCTTCTTGGGTTGCCTTGAGAGAGAGTGAAACGCGTTCACGCTCGAAATCAACCTCGAGTACCTCAACGGTAACTTCGTCTCCAACCTCAACGACTTCACTTGGGTGATCAATGTGCTTCCATGAAAGTTCTGAAACGTGGACTAAGCCATCCACGCCACCGAGATCAACGAAGGCACCAAAATTGACGATAGAAGAAACCACACCGGTACGAACCTGACCCTTTGTAAGCTGGTTAAGGAAGGTAGTACGGGACTCTGATTGGGTTTGCTCGAGATAGGCACGGCGAGATAGAACAACGTTATTGCGATTCTTATCAAGTTCAATAATGCGACACTCAACCTCTTTGCCGATGTAAGGGGTGAGATCACGCACGCGACGCATTTCAACTAAAGAGGCTGGCAAGAAGCCGCGCAGTCCAATATCAACAATCAAGCCACCTTTAACAACTTCGATGACCAAACCTGTGACGACTTCATCGCGCTCTTTTTTACCTTCAATTTCACCCCAGGCACGCTCGTATTGAGCCCGCTTCTTAGAGAGAATCAGGCGACCTTCTTTATCTTC
>CAIYQS010000209.1 GCA_903928395.1 uncultured Actinomycetes bacterium
GCGAAATATTTGGCTGGACCTTCTTGGGCGTCGGGATGTGCATCGTCATCCCAATGATTTATAGCGAAGCGGGAACGATCGCAATTCACAAATTCAGCGGAACTATTGCACCATCGGAAGCAGTTGCCACCGTCTCTGGAATTTCTTACTTTGGTTTCGTCGTCGGCCCACCAATTATGGGTTACATATCCGAACTCATCACGTTGCGATGGGCAATGTTGGTCCCAGCTGCTTTGGGTTTAGCCCTAGCTGCGGGATCCAGGTACGTTATTCGGCAAGAGAAATAAGCTTTGCAATATCTACCTCTTTAACCCGAGGCTTGCCTGATGCAACTCCAGCGGCGATTTCTGCTTCATTGATCTTCGTCCAACCTGCTTGATCAATAATCGTTGTTGATTGTGGAATTACTACCGTGATGTCTCCACCATTTTTTGGTTCGGGATTTAAATCCTCAATCAGCAATTTCACAACATCAGAGGCATCACTCTTATTAGTGCCAATTACTCCGGACGGACCTCGCTTAGCCCAACCTACGGTGTAGATATTTGTTCCAAGTACCCGACCTTGATCGTTTTCAACTTTTCCATCGCGAACTGAAATTCCCTTTATGTGATCGGCGTGATAACCAATAGCGGATATTACAAGGTTGGTTTTGATCGAATAAGTTTTGCCAGTATCAATTACCTTGCCCTCTTTGATTTCATTAATTCCAAATACAACTTCTTCAACTTTGCCATTTCCTTTAATCTCCTTGGGGGCAGATAAGAAATGGAACTCCATTGAACGCTCACGACCTGCGCGCGGATGTTCTGCGATAAGGCGCCAGGCTTCTAAATTTGCAGCGACGTGTTTCTCAACTTCACCCGCAGCAAAAGCCCTTTCATGCGCATCATGCACTGCGGCAACGTCGATGATGACATCGGTATGTTCTAGCTTGGGAAGTTCGCGAAGTTCTGGCGAGGTAAATGCTGCGTGTTCGGGACCGCGACGACCGGCGATAAAGACCTTTCTAATATTGCTTGCATGAAAGGCGGCGAGCGCATGCTCTGCCGTATCTGTCGCATCGAGTTCAGTGGGGTCAAGCGCAAGCATTCGAGCGCAGTCCATGGCAACATTTCCAGCCCCAATGATTACCGCGGTGTCCCCATCAAGTGGAACAGCTACGTTCACATAATCCGGGTGACCGTTGTACCAAGGAACAAATTCAGCTGCAGAAAGCGAACCGGGTAAATCTTCGCCCACAATCCCTAGCTTGTTGCCAAGACTAGAGCCAGTGCACATGACCACCGCGTCATACCGGGGGCAGATTTCCTCAATATCTAGATCTTTACCAATTTCTACATTCCCAAATAACCGAAAGTTGGGATCCGAGGCAATTTTTTCGAAGACCTTGGCCACCGTCTTGATTTTTGGATGATCTGGAGCAACACCGGAACGAACCAACCCCCACATGGTTGGGAGCCTTTCAAACATATCAATTGAAAAACTGAGTCCCTCCCCCCGCGCATTTTGGAGGGCTTGTGCCGTGAAGTATCCGGCGGGACCTGCTCCAATGATGGCAACCTTGTAGTGCGGCAAAAGAGACCTCTTCTATTGATACCCGAATGGCTTACTTTACAGGGAGCCTGGCGAGCGTGAAAAAGTGGCCTAGTTTCCGCTACAAAATCGGAATTATTACCTCATTGTGCCTCGCAAATGGGGGCTTCCAAGGAGGGTCGAATCTTGCGACCCGAGCTTTTCCGGTCGCCACAAATCCATGAGTGTGCAGAAGTGCTAATAGCTGAGCCTCATGATCTAACACGGATTTTTGAGTTGTCCGCCCGCTAAAACGAAGGACCGCCGCGCGATGTGAAGGGAGTTCCCGTAACGTGACTTGCGATCCTTCCGGAACTGGCAACTCTTCAAATTTAGTGTCATGCGGCATTACGAACGAGACTCGCCATTGTTCAGGAGCGATTTCTTCTTCTAGAACAGGTGCGGTCATCGAAATTTGGTTACTCGAAATGTAATTAAAAAGTGGTCTGAACCCTTGATTACCAGCGGTCGATACGTTTCCTGAAACAACTACATCAGCGACTACGCAAGGTAAAAAGTTTCGAATTTCAAAACCTTCAAACTTTTCAGTGAGATCAAATTTCTGTTGCGCGGTCATAAAATCACTATAGACCTCTCCATTCATTCACTCTGGATCAAGTAGGAAAGTGTCAGCCAGGTGTCAGTTAATTCACAGATAACACAAAGAAAATCGTGAGAATGTTCGCTCATTAGCCAATTAATATGACTCAATCGCCATTTACAAGGAGAATCATGCAGCGGAAAATTTTTATTAGTACTTTATCTCTGTCACTTTTGATCGGAGCACTTTCATTTGTGCCGTCAGCCCAGGCTGCGGGTGGAACTTGTGCATCAATCACTAAAGCGCTGGTAGTCGCAGATGGCTACAAATCTGCAACTGCCCCAAAAACCACTCCATATAATTTCTCCAAACCCGCAGCGAATCAAGCGAATGCACTGGGCACAACAATTGATTTCGGCTCTAAAGCATTAGTGGTTGGCTGCATCAGTCCTTCTGATATTGCAAAATATTCAGTGACTGCCAATGGTGCAAAGAAGCCGGTCATGACTGCGACACAATATTTAGCATATGTAGTTAAGCAATCTGCTGGCGCAATGAAGAAGACCCCAGTCGGTGGCGTAAGTGATTATCTTGATTTTGGTAATGGTAAAGAAGATGGTGTTGGCTCAACTTCCACAGCAGGTAGTTTGCGTCTTGATGCTTGGGTGGCAGGAAAGTATGTGATCCTAACTTTCTCTGCACCAGCTGTTGCTACTCCACCAGCTCCTTTGCTCGCGTTCATTAAGTCAACACAAACTCTTCTCTAAACACCTTCGCGGGTAGCTAGTTCATCCCCCGCTGCTATGAGCCACTTCTTTGGGTGGCTCATAGCATCTTCAAGAGAAGGCGCAAGATCAGTGAGTGCGATTCCTTTTTCATTCAATGGTTTTGCACTACTGCCCACACAGTAAATAATTCGGGTTTCGGATTGATTGGCGATAGATGTAACTACCCCTACGACCTTTCCAAAGTAACTTTGTTCATCTAATCGTCCCTCACCTGTTATAACCAGGTCCGCCTCCGCTATCGCCTTCTCCAACCCAATCAACGTTGCAACGGCGAGCGCTCCAGAATCCAGACTAATACTCCATGCCAGGTTCAAACCAAAAGGAGTGCCGCCGGCAGCACCTGCGCCAGAAAAGTCTTCCTGTCCGGAAACTTCTTTCAAGCGATTCAATCCACGCTCTAACAGCTCTACTTGCTCCTCAGTCGCGCCTTTCTGGGGTCCAAATATCCGCGCGCTTCCTTGCGGCCCTACCAGATGATTCGTCACATCGACCAAGCAGGTGACACCTTCAATCGGCGCAGGTGGGATTTCTTTCAGGTCCATGCTTACTAGTTCAGTCAGCCCTATTCCACCAAGGGGGATTGACTCCCCTTCGGAATTACTAAAGCGAGCCCCTAGCGCCATCAGCGCTCCGACGCCACCATCGGTGCTAGCTGAACCACCGACCGTGAGCACTATTTTCCTTACCCGGCGATCCTGAATTATGGATTTTAGAACCGCTCCTAAATCAAAAGTGTTTGCATACAAAGGATCTAATTTAGCAAGGTGAGTAATCCCGCAAATATCTGCGAGTTCCACGATCGCAGTACCATCCTGAAGTAGTAGCCAAGAAGATTCACGCTCAAGATCTGTAGGAATCCGAATCGCGTCTTCATATCTGAGCGCAATAGTTTCTAAAGTGCCTTCCCCGCCATCCGCCATGGGAAGAATCGAAATCTGGTCAAGGGGTCGTTTTGATAGCCACCCCTGGGCAATTGCCTCTGCACTTTCAAGGTTACTAAGGGTTCCTTTAAATGAGTCTGGTGTGATCAGGACTTTCACTCCGCTACTTTAGGGTCAAATGCAATCTAACTCACAAAGTACTAATTGAGTTTTCACAAGCATTTCACACAGTTTGGATCGAGTATTTGGTCTAGGACTAACGCTCCCAGCCCTTCTGAGAGCGTAAAACCTGCTATCCGAGGAGCCTCCCAATTCGCCAAGTTTGGGGGGCTCCTCGGCGTTTCCTAACAGGAAAAGCCTTGAAGTTTGAAGAGGTTGGTGTTTTGATTTCCGTGTCTTCCCTTCGGTTGAGAATTATCTCCCTAGCAAAAGGTGTTGACCATGCAGAAAAAACAGCCCCCATTCATACTCGGTCTTGGCTGTCTCCTCGGTTCGCTATCTCTTGTTGCAATACCTATCTCTTCAGCCCACGCTGCAGTGACCAACGCCATCTGTGCCAAGATTCCTGCTTCACTAGTTAAGGCAGATGTTGGCGGATCACCAAATAACGGAAGCGCTTCGTCTGGCTCCGATAGTTTTCTGGGCTATCCGGAGCAAACAATTACTTGTACTTATTCGACAAATATAAGTATTACTTTCTCCACTCCCGCTACCGCTGCCTCATATAAGAAAGCGCAAACAACACTTTCGCACGCAACTACGCCAACAAATATCCCAGGTATCGGAAGTGGCGCTTTCTCTGGATTTGGAAACAACACAGTTTGCTCCGGCAACGGGACGCAGAAGTGCACGCAATTTAAAACAACCAAACTTTGGTTCTACGTTGCAAACAAAAATTTTGTAACGATCGCTGTCGATAATGGTCAATTACCTGGCCTTGAAAAATTGGCCAAGGCAATTATTCCGAAACTCTGATGACTTCCTCGAAGATGCGCCGATATATCTCGCTTTATGCGACGGCTCTTATCGCGGCAATTGTTGCGCTAATTTTTAGCCCCGTGGTTGCGTCGGTAGCCAACACTTCACCTTTTGCAAATTACGTATGTGATAAGACCCAGGTGGTTCTATTCGATAATTCAAACGGTGGATTAGTTGGAAACGGCGGAACTCCACCAACTTTTTCAACCAACGGCAAGGTGTATTGCTTGAACGGTATTGAGACTTACCATTGGAATGATGGCAAGGGATCTAAACCAGGGTATCTCTGGCTAAAAAGGTTGTCGGGTCCTGCGGGACTTCCTGACCGAACTAGCTTCTTCCAAGCTCTCGGTTCTCCCGGTCAAAATAATGTTGCCAACGCCAACTCTTATGTTTACACACCGATGAAACCACCGATCATTATTGATGGGACGTATCAGTGTGTGGACACAATTCGAGGAACGTGGTCGCAAGACGCTGCTAGTGGCGGAAATGGCTTCTGCCATATCACCGTATTGGCTGCAATGCCGGCTTCGGTCGCTGGGGCAAAACCTGCCGCTGCACCAGTCACTTCAAGTGCCCCAACTAAAACCGTAACAACTACGAACAACAACTCATCGAGTAAATCGGTTGTCATTGGAATTGCTGCCGTTGTTGTTGTAGGTATTGGCGTCGCGCTCTTCTTCATGAAGGGCGGACTCGCAACCCGAAGCGTTCCAAAACCACCGACTCCAACCCCTTCGCCACCAAAAAACACAGTATATGAAGGTACTGGGGGAATTTTTCCGCACGATAATTATTACGGATCAGATGAGCAGAGGTTAGCGCAAGCTCAAGGGAAGCTATACGAAGTTAACCCCTACCCGCATGCCATGAGTGAGACTTCCATACCAACATCTCTGCCATTTGTGGTCGAGGAACATCCGATGGACTTCACGCCAACTACAGAATCACTTCCAGACTTAAACGACGGAAGTCCACCCACCGATGGAGAAGTGATGTAATTCGAAGGGTTGCTATTGGAACGCTAACGAAGAACTTACATATCAGTGGAAACCCGGTATTTTCTGTTCTTCAAGACTTGATTGCCATTTACATACATTAATCCTGTGTACATTGGTGATGATCCCAAATATTAAACGGGATAAGTTCACTGCGGATGTCGTTGATGTCGTGCAGAATCAACTGAATGGGATTAATCATGGGTATTGGAAGCGGAATATTCCTCTTTATTGCAGGAGCAATTGTTAGGTACGCACTTAAATTCAATGTGAAGTGGGTGGACCAAAATCTTATTGGTTACTTACTCATGGGCGGCGGGGCACTTGTCTTCTTGATTTCCCTTGTGGCAACATTCAAGAAAAATTCAACTTCGGTAACAACTCATTCGGCGGTTAATCCAAGTTCTGGAGAAAAAGACACGAGCGCTGAAACGAAAAGTAGTTCATGAGAAATTCCTTAAAACGAACTATAAGCGAAGATGAAGAGATTTAAACTCGCAGTACCTCACTCTTAAAAAATTACTCGACGTTTACTGCGGGCTCTCCCGCGGCGACAATTAAATCCGTAAAGAAATCAGGAAAGCCATCTTCTAGCTCAAGGGGAACCCGACAATGAGCGTTTTCTTGCGAAGGAAAGTTCATATAAATACCCCTTAAGTCGCAAATTGTTTGTCCACGTCCTGGACCATCCGTAGTATCAACTTCGACGTTTACCACCGGCGCAACTTTTGCTCTGACTAGATTGGCCGCAAGTCCTACAGCAACCGCATCGTGCATTGTCGAAAGGCGCCTCCCGAATGAACGTTCCTGATTAAATGTTGTATAGAACTCTGCGATTTGCGCCATGTATTTGGATATCCCACCGCCATTTCTCATACGATCAAAATGTTCTTCGGTGAGCAGAGTCCTCATAGTCACATCTAGCCCAACCATGGTGATCGGCCACTGAGCTAGGAAGACCTCACTCGCAGCTTCTGCATCGTGCCAAATATTCGCTTCAGCTACTGGGGAGACATTCCCAGGAGCCAGGGCGGCACCTCCCATGATCGTGATCCCGCGCACTAGCTTCGGAAGAGTTGGCTCTAATTGCAAAGCTAAGGCGATATTTGTTAGCGGACCGACGGGCACTAATTCGATTTCCCCAGGACGTTTACGACATGAATCAACGATGAATTCAGCTGCACTCATCTCAATGCTTTTGCCGTACTTGCCTTTCATTCCGCGATTACCTTGACCATCTTTACCGTGAACAAAATAGCCGTAATCAACATCCGCTCCATTGAGTGGAGTTGTCGCCCCTGCAGCCACGGGTACATCGGATCTGCCGCACATTGCCAAGATATTCAGAGTGTTTTGTGTAGCCAAATCTCGATCGACATTACCCCAGATCGTTCCGACGCCGACTAATTCAATCTCGGGTGAAAGACAGGCGAGCATGATCGCCATCGTGTCATCAACACCGGTATCGCAGTCCAATAAAATTGCAGTTCTAGATCCTTTATCAGTAGGCATTGGGGAAATCTACGATCTATTGAAAAGTAAATCAATGAACATGTTGGGAGTGCTAATCGCTCTCGCTCTCGTCGCCTGCAGCGCTTCCGCCAATTGATGGCTTCTTGCCTCCGGATCGGAGCGAAGGGGTGATTGAGGGTGTGGTTGAGAGAGTGGTCTTATGAGTTGATTTTTGTATCGAAGATGCGGAAGCCACCCTCGATTGAATGTTGGTTGCGATAGCGGAATTTATCTGGGCATTCGGAGCTGATAGGGAGGATGATGGCGGTTGAGCTGCTGCAAGAATCACTCCCGCGGCAAGAAGTGGGGCGGAAAGGCCCAGGACTCTATAGATATTCTTTCGCTTGGTTACTTTGGTTACTTTAGCTACTTTGATTTTTTTGCTTTCTTCTTCGCCTTCAATATTTGGATACCACTCGGGCTTGAAATTCTCACTCATCATTTTTCTTCCTCTCATTGATGGAAAGGTATCCCGATGCCGTGGGAAGAACCTGAGAGAGACTTGAAAGGTTGCCGAGTATTTCGCGGAAAAAATCGCGTTTGCGGAGACGAGAGGATTCCAACCGAAAC
>CAIYQS010000210.1 GCA_903928395.1 uncultured Actinomycetes bacterium
TGATATCCAACATGACATAACCAAAACCCATAACGAAGAGCCCGATGAAAAGTTGGAGGATTTGATGTGCACTCCCCATCATGAAAAGCCCACCACACATGAAGAAAGCACCAGCGGCTGCTATTTTCTGCGAACCAAAAGTATGTGTTAATCGCCCACCCACTTGCGAACCAATGAGCGCACCGCACGTGCTCCCCAGCAACACAAATCCAAGACCACCGTCGCTCAAGCCGAACTGGGCTTTTATTTCGGGAATTCTTGGGACCCAGGCCATCGAAACAATTCCCATAAGAAAGAAGAGATGCCAGAGAACATTTCTAGATTTCGTGCCTGCTTGTAAACTCATAATTGAATCATAAATTGCAGATGAAAAATCTGGAGCTAAAGAAGTGAAAAATTCAAATCTTGGAGTTTGGAGTATGTAAGCTTTTTCATGGAATGCTAGAAATTCAAAATATAAATCTCTTATTCGTTGACTATTATTCCGGGATACTGCTAAATTTCGTTTCCATTTTTCATTGTCGCTTATTGAGGCTTTGAAAATCAATTTCGATTAGGAAGGAAAGCCATGAAGGTTTCTAAAGGTCTTAAAGTTGTTGTTGCAACTGTTGTATTCGGAGTTTCACTTGGTGTTATTTCGGCCGTCTCTAGCTATGCCGATCCAGAACCATTGGGTCCAAATACTGCAATTGCCGGACCTTCGTCGTCTCCGCTGATTTGGGCACATGGTGGCGGTGGGCGTGGTGGAATAGGTGGAATTTACCTCCAGTAATTGGCTCTAAGAATTCAAGTACAACTAAGGGGAATATTCCTCTGAAAACCCCTTAGTTGTAGTAACAGATTGAAGGTCGCCTGTGCCTCGGTTAGGCTCCCTTTTATGACTACTCACCGCTCCGAAATATTTGCCATCTCTGATGAATACATTGACACCTTGGGCCGTATGAGCCCAATGAACGCCACCGCTCTTGGAATTTCAGGTTATGACCATCTTCTCGATGATTTTTCGATAGCCGCAGAAACCAAAGCCGCGGATTATCGCCGCGATGTTTTGAGCCGAGTTAAAGCGATGGCGCCAATTGATGACATTGATCGGATTGCTAAGGAAGTCCTGATTGAGCGCGTTGAAGCTTCACTTAAATTATTTGATTCGAAGGAAGCGTTCATTACTTATGGACCGATCGCCAATCCCGCCTCCGGGATTCGTTCGATTTTTACCCTCATGAATACCGAGGGGCCAGAAGCGATATCCAATATCACCTCACGGCTAAACGCGATTGGCGCAGCGTTAGTTTCTTGGCAATCAACACTTGAAGATATGAATTCTTTAGGTAAAGGGACTTCGCGTCGTCAGATTTTGGCTGTCGCCAATCAACTAGAAGTCCATGGATCTGGCGGTTATGCCGATATGGCTCGCGCAATTGATCCCGATGGAAAGTATCCAGAGCTTCACTTAGCGGCGAAAAATGCAGAGGCTGCCTGCCTCACAATGTCGGCTTGGATGAAAGATGTACATGCGCCACGCTCCCTTGATGTCGACGGTGTTGGTCAAGAACGTTATGCACCATGGGCTCGGTATTTCACGGGCGCGGATCTTGATCTTCGTGCAACGTATGACTGGGCGGTTGATGACCTCAATCAAATAAATGCTCGAATGTATCGAGCAGCGGATAAGTTAGGTTTGTCGGGCAAAAGTCTTAAGGAAGTTGCAGAATATTGTGAAGATGCCGAGTTGCATCGGATCGACGGCGAAGAAAATCTCTTGGCAAAACTTAAGGAATTCACCCAAGAAGCAATTGAAAAGTTGGATGGTGTTTACTTTGATATCGACCCTCGCATCAAGTTCTGTGATGCGCAGATCGCACCCGAAGGTTCTGCTGCAGCTCCTTATTACATGCCACCAAGTGAGGATCTGTCCCGACCAGGAACAACCTGGTATCCAACGCTCGGTCACACTAGATTTAACTTCTGGCATATAGCGTCAACCTGGTATCACGAAGCCGTGCCTGGTCACCACTTGCAGTGTGCTACAGCAACTATTGAAAAGGATCGGTTGACTCGATTCCAACGTACCGAAGCATGGATCAGTGGGTACGGAGAGGGCTGGGCGCTTTATGCAGAGCGTTTTATGGATGAACTTGGGGCTTTTGAAGATCCAGCATATGAACTTGGATATTTATCTGGACAAGCAATGCGCGCTGCTCGCATCATCGTAGATATTGGAATGCATTGTGGGTACGAAGGCTTTGATGGAGAAGTGTGGAACGCCGAGTCCGCCTACAACTTAATGGTTGATCGCGCGCTGCTCGCTCCTGATTTTGCCCGTTCAGAAATCGATCGCTACCTAGGTTGGCCGGGGCAAGCCATCTCCTACAAGGTAGGAGAACGCGTCTGGGTACGTACTCGTGAAGATGCCAAGAAGCGTTTAGGCGACAAGTTTGATATCAAGGCTTGGCACAACTATGCGCTCAAAATTGGACCAATGGGTCTTGATCCATTCGAGCGCGAAATGGCTAGCTTCGAGGGCTAATTGCCGGCAACTATCTAGTTGTTATTTGAGACCAGGGCAGATGGGCTTTGGACCACCGTTGACGTTTCCATAACGGTGGTAAGTAATACAAACGCTTTGCTCAAGTAACCAGCGGGGAAGCTCGATATCCCCCCGTTGCGCAATCGGCCTGGCGTCTAAAGTGATTCCCTTTGCCAAGAGCGCCGCGCGTGGTGGAATTTCATGCGATAGCCACCTGACTCGGCCACGCGCTCTGGCAACTAACTCTTCGACAGATTCCTCTTTGCTGCTACTAAATTCGACAACGCTTCCGGTTAAATCAGAAATAAATTTGGCAAAGGCGGTTTCTTCGCGAGCTGTTTCAGTATCAAATCTCACGATGATCGGTCCAAGAGGTCTGCGGTAGCGATGATAGTTTCGCTCGACGTTTAAACCAGTGTGATCGATTGCTTTCGTTCCAACTTCATTCCACCATTTTGTAGCGCTTCGTTTAGCCAGATCCAAATGCTGGATCGGCGCCCAGTTTCGGAGTGAATTCACGTAATGGCGACCACCGGCTTTTGCAGTAGCTCCGACGCTGCTTTGCTTCCATCCACCAAAAGGTTGGCGATTAACAATTGCACCTGTAATGCCACGATTGATATATAAATTGCCTGCTTCAACGTTTTCCATCCAATACTCGAGCTCAACTGGATCGAGGGAATGAATTCCTGCCGTCAATCCATAATCTGTGCCGTTCTGCCATTGCACCGCAGTTTTAAGATTTGGTGCAACCATTAATGCAAGTACAGGCCCAAACCACTCATTGCGGTGGCTCCATGAACCCGGGGTAACTCCTATTTTGACTCCTGGGCGCCACAAGTGACCAGTGTGATCCAATTGAAGTGGTTCAACGAGCCAACTTTCGCCATCATCTAAGTGATGCAAGGCGCGTGAAAGGTTTCCTTCGGGTGTTCGAATCACTGGGCCAATGGCCGTTCCGAACTGATAACCCGCGCCAACTTTGAGGCTGGAGACATCATCGACCAACTGCCGAATGAACGCTGGATCCTTATAAATGCTCTCGATGATGATTCCAAGGCTAGCCGCCGAACATTTTTGGCCAGCGTGACCAAATGCAGATTGCACTAAATCTTTCACTGCGGCATCAATGTCTGCACATGCCGTAATAATTAAAGCATTCTTTCCACTAGTTTCCGCCAAAAGATTTAATTCATTTCGCCACTGCACAAACATATTCGCGGTATCGAATGCACCGGTGAGGATGAGCGCTTTTATTGCTGGATGAGTGACAAGATATTTTCCATTTTCATCATCTAGGCTCGGTAA
>CAIYQS010000211.1 GCA_903928395.1 uncultured Actinomycetes bacterium
CCCAAATGATGAGACCGGCATTCCGGCAACTGTTGAAGAGCGATTGATAATCACCGAAAAAATAATGCGCACCGTGGAAAAACACGGAATTTCATTAGATAACCTGGTTATTGACCCACTTGCAATGACCGTAGGCGCGGATCCCGAGGCAGTAAAAATAACTCTTGAAACTATTTACCAAATTCGACAACGTTGGGGCTTGAATATGACATTAGGGGCTTCAAATATCTCCTTCGGATTACCTCATCGCCATGCGCTCAACGCTGCGTTTCTCCCAGCAGCTATGAGCGCTGGACTTACCTCCGCGGTTATGGATGGCCGAACCGCACAAATTGTCGATGCGGTCCGAGCCGCCGATTTGCTCCTAGGTTTGGATCCTTGGGGTGGAAACTGGATATCGCGGTTCCGCGCAACTCAGGCAGCCCAAGCTGCGGCAGCGGAGGCTCAACATCAGTAAGGACGAGCAAAGGCAAGCATCGCTTCCTCACCACGATGGCACGGGACGAATAAAACTCTCCTTTCGCACTCTCGAAAAAGATGGTACCTCTGCCGCTGAAAAGACTATTTCAGTTCCAACAGGTGTAAGCGCATTTGATGCGGCATCCTGGAATGGAATTGCTATTGATTCCACGTGTGGTGGTTATGGAACCTGTAAGAAATGTCGAATCAGAGTTACGGATGGTGAAAGTGAGCCAACCAAACTAGATTTCCGTGCATTTTCTGCGGATGAAATTCGGGCTGGCTGGCGGCTGGCCTGCATGGTTCGCCCCGCTGCAAATATCGCAGTAGATGTACCACCTCTGACAACAAGGCCAAAAGCAGCAACGGTCGGTGTTGGTCGACAAGTCATACTTCGTCCCGCTGTTCAAAAACGATACGTCGAACTTGAATCACCAACTTTGCACGATCAACGGACCGACATTGTTCGACTACTGAATGAGATCGACGATTTTGAGGCAACCGTTTCACTCGCTGCAATGCGTCACCTTCCCAAAGCGCTACGAAATTCAGATTTTAAGGTTACTGCAGTATTTATCGAACAGGAGCTCATCGAAATAGAGCCAGGAGATACGACCTCGATTCGATATGCAATCGCCTTTGATCTGGGTACTACAACAGTCGTTGCAACACTTCTTGACCTAAATACAGGTGCACCTGTGGCAGTGGCTTCTATGCTAAATAAACAACAGCCTTTTGGCGCAGATGTGATAACACGCATAAGTACTACCATGCTTGATCCAGAGGGACTCAATAAATTGCGAAGTCTCGCGCAGCAAACGCTCTTTGAATTAACCGAGGAAGTTATTGCCGAGGCTGGTATCGATAGAAAGTACATCTATGAGGTTGCGCTCGCTGGTAATGCCACAATGACCCAAATCGTCTTAGGAATTGATCCTGAACCCCTTGGAGTTGCCCCATTCATCATGGCGAGTGCGGTCTATCCAAATGTGCGCGCCACCGAACTTGGACTAGATATTCATCCGCTCGCCAAGGCGCTAATAATGCCTTCGCTCGGGGCGTATGTAGGCGGAGACATTATTGCTGGAGCGCTCGCCTCTGGAATGGATCGTGACAAGCGGCTCCGATTATTTATCGATGTAGGAACCAACTGTGAAATAATCCTTGGCGATGGCGAGCGAATTCTTGCCACGGCTGCTCCTGCAGGTCCTGCGTTTGAAGCGGCATCAATCAAATGCGGGGTAAGGGCCGCGGCTGGGGCAATAGAAACCGTAAAGGTAAAAGACGGTCAATTGGTGATCGGAACCATTGAAGACACCCCCGCTATAGGAATTTGCGGCTCTGGCTTAGTTGATGCGTGTGCGGTCTTGGTTGAATTGGGACTGCTAGATAAATCCGGAAGATTTGTACCAGAAGATGTTGCCAAATCTATCGCTCCGCAATTATCAGATCGCTTAACGATGTTGGAGGGTGAGCGGATCTTCGTCCTTACCTGGGGCAAGGAGATAGGAAATCCAAGCGATGCTATATTTTTAAGTCAGCGAGATGTACGAGAATTGCAATTCGCTAAGGCGGCAATCGCGACGGGTTGGGCTTTGTTGGTCGAAGAATTTGGAATCCAGGAAACCGATATTCAACAGGTATTGCTCGCCGGATCGTTTGGATCCTATTTATCGCCAGCGTCAGCGATTAAGATTGGATTAGTTCCAAAAATCTCTGTACTACGAATCATTTCTGCTGGAAATGTTGCCGGTGAAGGAGCGAAAATGGTGCTCTTGTCGGCACAGGAGCGAAATGGAGCGGATGCGCTACTTGAGCAGATTGATTATGTTGAACTTTCCGATCGATCCGACTTTAATGACAAATTCGTAGAGCGACTGGCCTTTCCAGGTTAAAGTGGATATCGGTATTATTGCGTGCGGTGCTCTCGCATATGAGATCGAAACCATTGCACAACAAAATAGTTTGGATCTCACCATTTACCCGCTTCCACCACTTCTTCATAACCATCCTGAAAAGATTGCGGGAGAAGTCGATCGATTACTAAATGAAATGGCCAGCAAACACCGTAAGTGTGCGGTCGCTTATGCCGATTGCGGAACTTACGGAGCACTCGATCTGGTCCTAAAAGCGCATAACGTGGCTCGACTGGCGGGCAACCATTGTTATGACGTTTTTGCTGGAAGAGCCACTATGGAAAAACTCATGGCAGAAAATGCAGGTACTTACTTTCTGACGGATTATTTAGTTAAGGCTTTCTATAGAAGCGTAGTCGTCGAGCTTGGTTTGGATCGCCGTCCGGATTTACGGGATGATTATTTTAAGAATTATTCGAAGGTGATTTGGTTGGCACAAACTCCAACTCCGGAACTCGAGGTAGCCGCGAGAGCCGCCGCCGATTTATTGCAGCTTCCGCTCGAAGTTCAAATAGTTGGACATAGTGGCTTGGCTACTCAGATACTGACACTAGTGAGAAGTTGATTCAAGCTCCAACGCTTTTTGAACCACAGGAGAAAGCAAAGTTTTATCTACATCTTCGTGTAGTCGGCGGCGCATCACCGGAGTCCAAAATTGAACAATGTGATGTGCTACTTCAATTTCTGGAGCGCCACTAGATGGAATATTTGCCGCTATTTGATTAGCCATTCGAATAATCGACGAAAGTTGTAAATCTTTATCAAGATCATGTTCGTGAATGGCTCCAGGACCTTTTGCGCTGGGACTTACTTCGACAGCAGTGACTTTATATTCTGGACAGTTGGTAGCCCAATCCGAAAAATCGGTCGTGATTACATTTGCGCCACTTTCGGGGAAGTGGAAAGTTGTATACACAACACCTGCCGGAACCTCATCTGTGATCCGAGCACGCATAATGGTGTCGCCAACCCGACTAGCAAGTTTTACCCAAGTTCCATCTTTGATTCCCCGTAATTCGGCATCCGCTTCATGAATATCGAGCGTGTCTTCCGGGTGCCAAATCACGTTTGACGTTCGCCGTGTTTGCGCGCCAACGTTGTATTGGCTGAGGACTCGTCCAGTTGTAAGCAAAAGTGGATACTTGCGGCTTGCTTTCTCTTCGGTCGCAACGTAAGGAGTCAGCATAAATCGACCTTCGCCACGCACAAATTTCTCTTGATGCATTGTGGGGGTGCCCGCTGGAGCGCTTTCCGTCACCGGCCATTGCATGCTCCCAGCCTGATCCAACTTCGCGAAGGTCACACCGCTGAAAGTAGGTGTCACAGCTGCTATTTCGTCCATGATTGCGGCACCATTTGGGTAATTCATGGGATAGCCCATCGCTGTTGCCAAATCGCACGTTACTTCATATTCGCTTTTACCGGTTTTGCTTGGCATCAGTGGGCGAACTCGATTTATCCGGCGTTCTGCATTTGTAAACGTTCCGTCTTTTTCTAAAAATGAGGTGCCCGGGAGAAATACGTGAGCAAATTTGGAAGTTTCATTTAAGAAAAGATCCTGAACAATGACCATCTCCATCGCGCGCAGCGCAGCGTGTACATGGACCGTATTGGGATCAGACTGGGCGATATCTTCCCCTTGAATATAAAGCCCTTTGAATTCCCCAGCGAGCGCAGCATCAAACATATTTGGGATTCGAAGCCCCGGCTGTGTCTGGAGTGTGACGCCCCACTTTTTATCGAAAATCGATCGAGTTTCAGCATCGGAGATATGCCGATAACCAGATAACTCGTGCGGAAAAGAACCCATATCGCAAGAACCTTGGACGTTGTTCTGCCCACGTAGTGGGTTAACTCCGACTCCTTTGCGACCAATGTTTCCGGTTGCCATGGCAAGGTTGGCTATACCCATCACCATAGTTGAGCCCTGAGAGTGTTCCGTGACTCCTAATCCGTAATAGATGGCGCCATTCTTCGCGCCCGCATAAAGACGCGCTGCTTTGCGAATTTCCGCTGCTGGAACTCTGCTTACTGCTTCAAGGGTCTCTGGACTGTTTTCTGGTAGCCGAATAAATGCTTCCCATTGCGCAAAAGATTCGAGATCACATCTGGAATCTATAAATTCCCGATCCATTAAACCTTCGGTTGCTATAACGTGCGCAAGGGCATTGATGACCGCGACATTGCTCCCGGGCATTAACTGCAAATGATGACTGGCCGCAATATGTGGAGTACGTACCAGTGGAATTGAACGTGGATCAACAACTATAAGCGAAGCTCCCTTGCGAAGCACTTTCTTCATTCTGGAAGCGAAAACCGGATGAGCCGCAGTTGGATTTGCGCCTATCAACATGATTACATCGGCATGTTCTACCGATTCGAAATCTTGCGTACCAGCAGAAGTACCAAATGTTTGTTTTAAACCGTATCCAGTTGGTGAGTGGCAAACCCGAGCGCAGGTGTCTATATTGTTGTTTCCGAAAGCGGCGCGTACCATTTTGGTAACTACGAAAACTTCCTCGTTTGTGCACCGGGATGAAGAGATGCCGCCAATTGAATTAATCCCTAGCTCGGCTTGGATACGCTTTAAGCCAGCTGCCGCGAATTCGATTGCCTCTTGCCAAGAGACTTTTTGCCATTCATCCGTTATAGATTTTCTGATCATTGGAGTCGTGATTCGATCTTCATGAGTCGCATATCCCCAAGCAAAACGACCCTTGACACAGGAATGTCCTTCGTTCGCCCCACCATCCTTAAGTGGCACCATTCGAACTAGTTCATTGCCTTTTAACTCGGCTTTAAAGGAGCAACCAACCCCACAATACGCGCACGTCGTCACCACTGATCGTGTCGGAGTTCCAATTGTAAGAAGTGTTTTTTCAGTCAGCGCACCCGTCGGACATGCCTGCACGCAAGCGCCGCATGAAACGCATTCGGATTCGATAAAGGAGGTCCCAGATGAAGAGACGCGTGCCTCAAACCCCCTATTTTCAATGGTTAGGGCAAAGGTTCCTTGAACTTCATCGCATGCACGTACACATCTATTGCAAACGATGCACTCGGTGGAGTCAAAGGTGAAGTAAGGATTGGATTCGTCCTTGGGTAGATCTAAATGTGTTTTACCCGAATATCGTATTTCTGTAAGCCCTACGGTTTCTGCCATATTGTGCATTTTGCAGTTATCTCCGACTGCACATTGCTGTGGATGGTCGGACATGTAAAGCTCCATCACACCTCGGCGCAAGCGCGACAACTTCTCGGATTCGGTGGCAATTTCCATGCCTTCAGCAACGGGTGTGGTGCAAGAGGAAGGTGTGCCGTTACGGCCTGCTATTTGAACGACGCACAGGCGACATGAACCAAATGCTTTTAACGAGTCAGTCGCACAGAGTTTTGGAACGGTAATTCCCGCCGTAGCTGCGGCTCTCATAATGGAAGTACCGGCGGGCACTTCGACACTTATGCCATCAATTGTTAGATTCACTCGGTTGGAATCTTTGCTTGGCGGAGTCCCAAAATCTGGTTCGAATAGAAGGGTCATGTCTTCGCCGCCAATCGATCCTCAAAATCCGAAGGAAAGTTAATCATTGCACTTTTTACCGGCATTGGCGTCAAGCCGCCCATCGCGCAGAGCGATCCGTCGGTCATAACTTCACATAAATCTAGTAGCAGCTTCTTATTGGCCGAAACATTGCGGCCATCAATAATCTCTTGAATAGTTTCGGCTCCCCGGGTAGATCCCAAGCGGCAAGGGGTGCATTTTCCGCAGGACTCGATGGCGCAGAATTCCATTGCAAATTTTGCCTGTATTGCCAGATCGACTTCAGTGTCAAAAACTACGACACCTCCGTGTCCGAGCATCCCGCCAGCTGCAAGCAGCGATTCGTAGTCCATAGAAAGATCGAAGCTCTGGGTCGGGAAATATGCACCCAGTGGCCCACCGATTTGCACTGCCTTAACGGGCTTGCCTGAGAGAGTTCCTCCCCCAAATCCTGACACGAGGTCATGAAGGGTAATTCCAAAGCCGGTTTCAACTATGCCCCCACGCTTAACATTTCCACCTAGCTGAAAGACCTGGGTACCAAGAGAGCGACCAACTCCCCGTGATTTATATGAAGAGGCGCCTTCAGAAATTATTGCTGGGACGCTGGAAAAAGTGAGTACATTATTTATTACCGTCGGTTTTCCGAATAACCCTGATATTGCAGGTAAAGGCGGCTTAGAACGAACTACTCCTCGTTTGCCTTCAATACTTTCCAACATGGCTGTTTCTTCACCGCAGACGTAGGAACCAGCGCCTGAACGCACTTTCAAAGTAAATTCGAAGTGAGAACCAAGGACACTCTTTCCGAGGAGCCCGTACTCATCGGCAATGGCGATCGCAGCTTTCAACTTCGCTATCGCTGCTGGATACTCTGATCTGACATACACAATCCCCTTAGTAGCCCCAACAGCAATGGCCGCTATAACCATTCCCTCGATCAGTGTGAATGGATCACCTTCTATAAGAATTCGATCTGCAAAAGTGCCACTGTCCCCCTCGTCTGCATTGCAGCAAAGATATTTGATATCACTTTGGGTATCTTGAACAGTTTTCCACTTTATTCCCGCTGGAAATCCGGCACCGCCTCTGCCGCGTAAACCGGACTCTAAAATCTCAGCAGCGATCTCGTCACTGCTCATTTTCAATGCACGCCGTAATCCATTTAAGCCGCCATGTGCTTCGTACTCTGACATCGAAAGCGGATCGTTAAGTCCGACCCTTTTAAAAGTGACTCGGTCCTGCTCCGCAAACCAAGGGAGTTCGTCGACACTGTTAATGCTAAGAGGATGTGAAGCACCTTGAAGGAAATGTTCCTCAAACAATCCCTCGACATCTTCTACTTTGACCGGACCGTAACCAATTCTCTTTTCAGCTATTTGTACTTCCACGAGCGGTTCTAACCAGAGCGCACCGCGCGTGCCATTTCTAATAATTTCGATTTCAATATTTGCTGCTTTTGCTAGCTTTGCAATTTCTAAAGCAACCTCATCTGCTCCCACTGAAACAGCAGCACTATCTCCAGGTACATATACTTTTGTGGCAATCATTTAATTGCCGCAGCAATCTTCGCGGGAGTTGCTCTTCCGATAAGAACGCCATTGACCATCACTGTGGGGCCAAGAGCACAATTTCCAAAACAAAAAACATCGCGAACTTGTTCTCCATAGGTTGTCTTAACTGCTTGCTCCAAATTCCGCGAACCTACAGCCTGACAAGCTTCGGCAACACAGATGTGAATCTCGTTGGCAAGTGGAGGAGTTGAACGAAGATCTTCGTAATAGGTAAACACACCATGTACATCCGCCCGAGAAACATTAAAGAAAGTTGCGACAAGCGCTATGGCTTCGGCGGGAATGTATCCAAACTCTTCCTGAAGTGCTTGCAACGCAATAAGAACCGGACCTGGTTCATCACGCAACGGCTCTAGCACCGTCAAGCCGGCGCTTTTCGACCACGTTGCGTGAGTCATTAGAAGAGTCCTACCACCTTGCCGTCGATGTAATCAATTCGTTCACTAGAGGGTACCTTAGGCAGACCCGGCATGGTCATAATTTCGCCACAAACAATGACGATGAACTGCGCACCGGCAGAAAGTCTAACTTCGCGAATATTAAGCACGTGATTTGAGGGAGCACCACGAAGCGCAGCATCTGTTGAAAATGAGTATTGAGTCTTTGCGATACAGATAGGGAATTCGCCATATCCAGACTCTTGTAACTCCTTCAATTTATTACGAATCTTGGCATCTGCGCTCACTTCACTGGCGCCGTAGATCTTGGTTGCAACGGCATTGACCTTCTCCCAGAGGGTTGCGTTATCTGGATATACAAAGGACATTTTCTTTGGTTCTTCGCATAGCTCCACCACTGCATGCGCCAAGTCCTCGGCACCTGCCCCGCCACGCGCCCAGTGATCCGCTAAAACTATTTTCACACCCATCGCTTCAACCTTGGAAGTCAGCAATGCGATTTCAGCGTCAGTGTCACTGGTAAATTTATTTATAGAAACGACAACGGGTAATTGGTACACATCTCGGATATTTTTTACATGGCGTTCCAAATTCACCATTCCAGCTTCAAGTGCTTCCAAATTCTCTGCTGTAATTGTTTTCAAATCGGCCCCACCGTGGTACTTAATGGCGCGAATTGTTGCAACCAAAACACAAGCTGAGGGCGCAAGACCAGACTTGCGACATTTGATATCAATGAACTTTTCGGCACCTAGATCTGCACCAAATCCCGCTTCAGTGACAACATAGTCCGCCAGTTTCAAAGCGGATTTTGTCGCAATAACCGAATTACAGCCATGGGCAATATTCGCGAATGGTCCACCGTGGATAAATGCGGGGGTATTTTCAAGCGTTTGAACCAAGTTAGGTTGAAAAGCATCTTTTAAAATGACAGTCATGGCGCCTTGCGCATTCAAATCCCTTGCATAAATCGGTGCTTTGCTTCTTGAGTAACCGATTACGATATTGCTTATACGCTCCTTGAGATCATCGATAGAAGTTGCTAAACAGAAGATAGCCATAATTTCGGAGGCGACAACTATGTCAAAACCATCACTCCGGGGAAATCCGTTAGCAACTCCCCCAAGTGATTGAACGATTTCGCGAAGTGCCCGATCATTCATATCGACCACGCGCTTCCAGCTGATACGTCGTACATCAATATCGAGCAAATTACCGTGATGGATATGATTATCTATAAGTGCTGCCAGTAAATTATTTGCGAGTGCAATCGCGTTAAAATCCCCCGTAAAATGCAGATTGATGTCCTCCATTGGCACTACCTGCGCATATCCCCCGCCTGCTGCACCACCTTTCATTCCAAATACCGGACCAAGTGACGGTTCGCGAAGAGCGAGCATCGCGTTCTTGCCGATATGACGAAGTGCATCACCCAATCCAACAGTCGTGGTGGTTTTACCCTCTCCAGCCGGTGTTGGACTGATTGCAGTAACCAATATCAATTTGCTATCAGGGCGAGCGGGTAATTTCTCTAGATATTTCAGTGAAACTTTGGCCTTATATCGACCATAATTTTCAAGGTACTCCTCAGAAATCCCGAGTGACTTTCCAATCTCAAAGATTGGTTTCATCTCTGCGCGTTGTGCAATTTCAATATCTGACACGGTTAACCCCTTGCTGCTCTGACTGCTGCGGTTAAAGCTGGAATAACTTTGTGCAAATCGCCGATAATTGCGTAATCTGCATAGTTGAGAATCGGTGCCTCTGGATCCGTATTGATTACAACGATGGTTTTACTGTTCTTACATCCGGCAATATGTTGCATAGCCCCACTTATCCCGCACGCAAGATAGAGATCAGGAGCTACTTTTGTTCCTGTCTGTCCGACTTGTTCTGCATGAGGTCTCCATCCTGAACTTGTTACGACACGAGAGCAGCCAACGGTGCCCCCTAAAAGATCGGCAAGTTCTTCCAAAATGCCAAAACCTTCTGGACCGCCAACTCCCCGCCCGCCTGAAACGATCACCTTGGCATCAGTGAGTGAAATTCCGCCAATCTTGCTCTCGTTTCCTCGACCGATCACTCTCACTAAAGTGTCAGCTGCATCGAGCGTCGCTTCGAATTCCTTAATTTCTGCGGTGCCACCCACTTGTTCTGGCTCAACCGAAAAAGCTAATACGGTAGCGATAAGTAAATCTGAATGAACTAACGCTTCCTCAAAGATATTGGCTGCCCAACGGGCGCGCGTTACTTCATGCGGATTACCAATTTTGATAGAACTACATTCAGCCGCCATCGGTAGGTCCATAAACGCAGCTAAGTGCGCCAGTTGTTCATTTCCGCGCGGGCTTCCTGCCGCAAGGACCGCTTCTGGATTTATTTTTGTCACTAATTCAAGAAGTGCTTTTCCGCTAGCCATCGGCGTGTAATCTGCAAAGACGTCATTGGTAGCGACAAAAAGGGTATCGGCTCCGTATTCCCCAATTTCCTTTGCGAGAATTGCTCCTTGCCTTCCCATTACTACGGCTTGGACATCTGAAGACAATTTGCGGGCAGCAGTTAGTGCGCGAAGAGACAATGGATCAAGTACGCCACGGTCATGATCAACTAGAACGAGAATCATGCGAGTATCCCTATCTTTTTTAGCACTTCAACTAAGGCCGGTACTGCTGCTTCACCCTCACCTAAAATTTCGGCCCCTTTAGAGTTAGAAGGCGCGACAGTAAGTTGTAATTTCTCCAGTTTCGGCACCCGAGGTTCCGCTTTCTTAATGTCGATCGGCTTCTTGCGCGCCTGAATTCGACCAGGCACCGATGGATATCGTGGAATATTTAGTCCGTCGCGCACAGTGACGATCGCGGGCAGCGGCGCTTCATAGAGTTCTCTTTCGCTCCCGGCAACGCGCTCACATTTCACCACACCATCGCCCACGGTCATCGCCTTCACATTGGTGATAATTGGGCGATTTAAGGCGTGTGCAACTCGAATATGAATTTGATAACCAGCGCTATCGGCAGATTCGGCGCCAAATATAATCAAATCAAATTTTGTTTCCTCGCCGTTGATTGCCTCCACAAGAGCAGTTGCCGTTGCCTGCGGATCCCAATCTTGCCCGTCCGTTTCAAGCAAAATTGCTCGAGAAGCACCGATTGCAAGTTGTGCTCGAAGTTGTTCTTCCGCATCCGTTGGGCCGAGCGTCAATAAAGTAAGAGAACCGCCCATTTGTTCTACAAGTTGAACCCCAGCCTCTACCGCATTTTCTTCATGGGGGCTAACACCAAAGCCCAGATGTTTTGTCTCGATATCGCGACTATCTGCCGTCAGTAGAAAGGTTCCACCAGCAATTGGAACCCGTTTTAAGCAAACAAGTACATCCATTACGACAAAATCCTCTCGTTTGTTGGATCAAACAATGGAGTTGCCCCAACCCCAGCAACGCTCACTGGGTAGAACTCACCAAGATATTCGACAAGAAACTTATTCCCCATAACCGCCAACTCTGTTGGCAAATACGTCATCAAAATATGTTTTCCAAGTGAAGGCGCTGACCCCGCGCTAGTTACATAGGAACGTCGACCATGCGAGTCGATAATTGGACTTTTATCTGGCAGCAGAATTGGTTCTTTACCCAGCATGTAACGCTTTTCACCGGTTGAAGAGGTGTGGTCGTCCACAAAAAGTGAAACCAAGGTGGTGACCGGTGGGGCGCTCCGATGTTTCTCGTGAGCGGCACGTCCAATAAAATCTTGCTCTTTAAGCTTTGGAGTTTGCATTCCAGCTTCTACTACGTTGTATTCGGTTTCGAGTTCCGCTCCATATGCTCGGTAACTCTTTTCTAGTCGACCCGTAGTGCCGTAAACACCAATTCCAACCGGAATAAGTCCGTGCTTCTTTCCAGACTCCCAGATCATCTCCCATAATTTCGCGCCTTGTTCTATCGGAATATAAAGCTCCCACCCCAGATCCCCCACATATGAAATCCGAGAAGCCAGAACCTGCAAAGGTCCCATTTCAATGGTGCGACAGGTGCTGAACTTGAAGGCTTCTTTAGAGAGATCCGCTGAAGTGATTGCGGCGAGAATATCCCTAGCCTTTGGACCCCACACCCCGATAGTGGTGTAGTTGGAAGTCAGGTCAACAATCTGTGCGGTTCCATCGACCGGTAGCTGATCTTTGAACCACTTCTTATCTGACATGCCATGAGCACCGCCTGTTACGACTCGGAAATGGTCAGTACCTAACCGCATGATGGTTAGATCAGATTTAAATCCCCCGTTAATTCCCAGAACTGGGGTATATACAACACGGCCAATAGCAACATCCATTTGCCGCAAAGCAACTTTTTGCACCACTGATAAAGCGCTTGGCCCGATGAGGTCAAAAATCACAAATGCGCTTAAATCCACAATTCCCGCGGTTTCGCGCATTTGTAAATGTTCTGCATTAATAATTGGCGACCACCAGCGAGATTCCCATTCGGAAGTCCTCGGCATTACCTTGTCGCCAAATTTCGCTACCAACTCTGCATTTGATTCATACCAAAATGGTCTTTCCCACCCCGCTGTTTCATAAAAAACTGCGCCGAGTTCTTTCTCTTGATCGTAAAACGGAGAGAGTCGAACGTTTCGATTACTCGCCCATTGTTCATTCGGGTGGACAATTCCATAGGTTTTGTTGAAACCTTCACCACTGCGAGCCTTGATGTGATAAACGGTTTTCTGATGTTCGTGAAACCTAGAGATATCTGATGAGTGCATATCGATTTCAGACTCTCCGAGCACCATCCACTCCGCCAAGGACTTGCCTGTTCCTGGACCCTCCTTGACCCAAATCGCAGAAGCCGTCCAAAGCCCTTTTACTTCTGGTGTCTCGCCAACAATTGGCATTCCGTCAGGCGTCAGGGAGAGAATTCCATTAATTGCATATTTTTCGCGAACATTTTCGTCACCAATAATAGATGGCATGAGTTCTAGCGAGTGTTCATCTTGTAGATCAAAGTCTTCTTGCGTGAAAGGAAATTCCGTTGGCGATAATGCCGCAGCTGCGTTAGAAGGAATATCTTGCGGGGTGTACAAGATTGGTCTATGCGCATACGAACCCACTTCTAAACCAGTTCCGTGCTGACGCTCATACATATTTGTATCCATATCGCGGACTATCGGCCACTCGATATCGCCTTTGGTATCCTTAAAAAATGGAACGGGACCAATATCTTTCATCTGATGCACAGCAGGTGTTAACGGAATAAATGCACCGGCCATTGCCGCTAATTTTGGACTCCAGCATCCAGTGGCAATAACAACATAGTCGGCCTCGATATCTCCGTGATCTGTTCGCACCCGCTTAATATGACCATTTTCAACATCCATACCTAGGACTTCGATATTGGCAAAACTTTGAAGGGCGCCTATTGAAACAGCCTCTTCGCGCATCAAAGTTCCGGCGCGCAGCGAGTCCACGACTCCCACGGTCGGAGAGTAGAAGCCGCCTAAAATGACGGTTTCATCGATGTAGGGCACTAACTTCTTCACTTCTGCAGGGGTAAGAACTTTTGTTCCCTCTACTCCCCAAGAATGCGATGAAGACATACGACGGTGTAATTCTTGCATCCGTTCCGGTGTGCGAGCGACTTCAATGCCGCCACATTCAGTAAAAGTGCCGCGCTCTTTATATTGCCGCATTGAGTCCGCAGTGATTGCAGTCATTTCCTTTGAATGATCGGTGGGGAAAATAAAATTCGACGCATGCCCAGTTGATCCCCCGGGGTTTGGTAGCGGACCTTTATCAATTTGCACGAGGTCACGCCAGCCCAACCGCGCCAGATGATAAGCAACGCTATTGCCGACAATACCGGCGCCAATTACTACGGCCTTTGCCTTTACTGGAAGTGCGCTCACAATGATTTCCAATCTCTATATTTATTAGTGGTTAATTCACAAACTTTTTCGGATACTCGTTTCGAACCCTTCTACATGATCCCGCATTGCTTTGGCAGCAGCCTTGGAATCATTCTGTGATATCGCTTCTAGCAGCACGCGATGCTCGATAATCGCATCAGCAAGACCAGCCACTCGATCTAAAGCCAAAAACCAGATCCGAAGTGCATGGGAGTAATAATTTTCAAGGGTGGAAGCCAAGAATTCATTATGAGTGCATTCGTAGATATGAAGATGAATTCGTTGATCCAAATCAATTAACTTCGCCATATCGGGTTTGCCTTTAATCGCCTTAATTTCCGCTATTAACTTTCTTGTTACCTCATGATCGGCAGGAGTAGAACGCTCTGCAGCCAACTCCGCGGCTTTAATTTCGAGAACAGCTCTCACTTCAGAAATTGCCGACAAATTTTTTACATCAACGCTGGCGACGAACATCCCCCTGCGGGGATAAACCTCAACCAATCTTTCATTTGCCAATGCCCGCAGTGCCTCACGAATCGGGGTGCGGCCAAATTTAAGCTTGAGCATGAGTTCGCTCTCAATAATTAACGACCCGGGTTTCAACTCAAGTCGAATAATCATTGAGCGGATTTGGCTATACGCCTCTTGCGACAGGGAAGAACTCTCCCGGGGGAGGATATGAATAGCCTGGCTCACGGTTTGATGATATATCAGTGAGTGACGAATAGATACACAAATTTGGGCGAATAGACTTCGACCGTGAGCGAATATCAGGTCGTCCGGTGGCGCGAGATCCCCTCGATGGTCATCGCCCGTGGCGAAGGGGCCCAAATAAAGGTCATGCTCCCTGCCAGATTCCAGGAAGCCATCGATGAAGCGGCCATGCGACTAGGGGCCGTTGGCGCGGATGCTTATATGGAAGGCTGGAACCGAGATCCTTGGATCTCCTCTGAAGAGGAGCCAGATCAACTTGCAGCGAAGGTAGCCGCCGAACTGGAGCGAGATTTGAGCGAGACAAAGGTTGCGGCTCTCCTCGATGCGCTGAACAGTGAGGAAAAGTGATGTCAACGATCTATGAAGCTCTCGAAAAGTCTGCGTTGGCTTGCGATGGAGCCATGGGGACCATGCTGCAAAATGCCGGCTTGACTGACGGCGGTTCACCTGAATTATGGAATGTCGAAAAACCGGAAGAAGTTGAGAAAATTCTTGAAGCTTATGCGGCGGCAGGCGCAAAGTTCCTCACAACCAATACTTTTGGTGGAACTCGCGGACGCCTTGCTATGCACGGATTAGAAAATCGAGTTGAAGAAGTAAATAAAGCAGGTGCGCAAATCGCCCGCAAAGTTGCTGCTCGCCACTCGGGCACCTTTGTCCTGGGCGATATAGGACCTTCTGGCGATCTCATGGAGCCAATGGGAACTTTGACTTTGGAAAGTGGTCAAGCACTATTCGCAGAACAAATTCGTGGACTAGTCGCTGGCGGAGTTGATGCAATTCTGATCGAAACGATGTCGGATTTGAGCGAAATTGAAGCAGCAGTGAATGCCGTCAATGAAGTTGCTCCGGGATTACCAATAATTGCCACCATGAGTTTTGATACAAATTTGCGGACCATGATGGGGGTCAAACCAGCAGCGACAGTAACTTACCTCTCTTCCTTAGGAGTAAGAATAATCGGCGCCAACTGTGGCCGGGGTGTCGATGAAATGTTGCAGATTGCAAAGGAGTTAGTTGCTGCCAGACCCGACGGAGTCTTCATAATAACGCAGTCAAATGCCGGCCTCCCTAAACTTCAAGGTGATGCATTTATTTATGATGGAACTCCCGACGAAATGGCGATTTATGCCAAAGAGATGCTGGGGCTAGGAGTAAACATCATCGGTTCTTGTTGTGGTTCAACCCCTGCTCATACAAAAGCCATTGCGCAGAGCCTCTCACGTTAGTCGCTAGGCTTAGCAGAGATTTAAACACATTACAGTTTGCTAATTTGTTCTTTAAAAAATTCTGAGCCTAGTTCGCGTTGCGCGGTTTCGTACTTAATCATTGCCCAACTCCAGAAGTCAAAGTCAATCTGGGAGATTGAACTTTGAATCGCTCCCCAAAGCGTCCAACCATAATTTGCCAACACAGAATAGAGCCAAGCTCTGGCAAATTTATCGGGTCTTGCTTCACCATAATATGCAGTGACTAATTCATGAAGGGCATCAATTTCCAGATGTGCCTCTGACCAAATATTTCCAAGCTCAAAGCAGGGATCGTTATTTCCCGAATATTCATAATCAATCAACCAAATTTTTTCACCAGCGTCAATAAAGTTAGCGGGTAACAAATCATTATTACAAGGCACAAGTGTCTGCTCGGTTTGCGCAAATGCTTTAGCAATAACATCGAGATAATGAAGGTAGTCGTCATAGCCGTCAGGCTTACGAAATTTCTTTTCGTTCACTATTTTCAAGTAATTCGCCTGAACTTGAAACATGTTGAAATCACGTACAAATGGTTTAGCGCTATGAAGTATCCGACAACTTTCGGCGATTCTTTGTAGATTATTTGCCACTCCAGAGCTATCTAATGGCGTACCTGGTAGAAATCCAATAACAAGTACTCCACCCCCTGGTAGGTAGTCAAAAACCTGTGCACCTATTCCCACTTCGGCGGCCAACTTAGAGTTCTCGTATTCAGAATCCCGATCTATCGATAGCAAACTCGACTGGTTACTTGAAATTCGAACAACATAAGTACCTTCTGGAGTGGAAACTTTCAAATTTCGATTTGTAAGTCCACCTGAGAGTTCTGATATATCCGTTCGCCCACGAAGTATTTCAACACGGTCCATTAACTCACCGAAAGATTGGTTCAGCTCCATGGCGGACAAACTCACTTAAGAAGGATACATTTATGCCGTGTCAATGTCACAGGTTCCTAGCCGTGCAAAGATCGTCGTTATCGGAGGCGGAGTAGGAGGCACTTCGGTCGCCTACCATTTAACGAAATATGGCGAGCGTGATGTTGTATTACTGGAAAGAAGTGAACTCACTAGCGGATCCACTTTTCACTCAGCAGGCTTAGTGGGGCAACTTCGCGCCGACCCAACTCTCACCAAAATGAATATGTACTCGGTCGAGTTGTATCGAGAACTACAAGGCACTGATTCGCCCCCATCGTGGAATGAATGCGGAAGTATCAAATTGGCTTCGACGCCCGAGCGCATGCAAGAAATCAGACGGCAAATAGGTTGGGCAAAGACTTTTAACCTGGATCTTCACGAAATTTCACCAAAAGAGGCGCAAGAGAGATTTCCGCTCATTGATCTGACTGGTGTTATCGGCGCCTGCTACATGGGATCGGATGGACAAGTTGATCCATCTCAATTGGCGCAAGCGATGGCAAAAGGCGCTCGTAATAATGGGGTAGCTATTCACACCAACACTCGAGTGCTTGGTATTACGCAAACGGCAGGCCGTGTCACTGGTGTGCTCACTGACAAGGGCCATATTGAATGTGAAGTTGTCGTGAATTGTGGCGGCATTTATGCCGGAGAAATAGGTCGGATGCTTGACGTTCGAATCCCGATTGTTCCTATGAGTCACCAGTACCTCATTACCGAAAATTTCTTACCTTCAGGAGAAGTAACGCTGCCTTCACTTCGTGATCCGGACCTACTGATTTACTTTAGACAAGAGGTCGGCGGATTGTTGATGGGTGGATATGAGCGGCACTCCCGACCCTGGTTGGCAACCCGAGAATCGTTCGAAGAGATTCCACAAAACTTCAATTCGCAGTTACTGCCAGATGATTGGGATCGGTTTGAAGAAATTGCAGTAAATTCACAGATCCGAGTTCCCAAGATGGCCGAGCTTGGTATTAAGAATTTCGTAAATGGACCCGAGGGATTTACTCCGGACAATGAATTTTGTTTAGGAGAGACCAGCGTTGGTGGGTTTTATGTTGCGGCGGGTTTCTGCGCCCACGGGATCGCGGGAGCTGGTGGAATAGGAAAAGTAGTTGCGGAGTGGATCATCGGAAATGAACCACCAATGGATTTGTGGCATATGGACATTCGGCGGTTTGGCGACTCCTACAAATCCCCTGCATTTACCTTGGACCGAATTCAAGAGAACTATGAACAGTATTACGACATTCACTATCCTCTCGAAGAGCGTCAGACTTGTCGCCCCAAGCGGACTTCACCGGTGTATGAATGGCATAAAACCAATGGGGCCGTCTTTGGTGAAAAGGCCAGTTGGGAACGCGTTAATTTCTATGAGTCCAACAAGGGTGACGAAAATTTAAGACCTTTTGGTTGGGCTGGAAAGAATTGGTCAAATTCTGTTCAAGTGGAACATCGCGCTACTCGCGAAACCGCAGGAATCTTTGATGAATCCAGCTTTGCCAAGTTCAAAATTTCAGGCGTTCGCGCCGGTGAATTCTTAAATCTCGTTTGCGCAAATAACGTCGTTCGGGGACCAGACAAAACTACTTATACCCAAGCGTTGACCACCCGAGGCGGAATTGAATCCGACTACACAGTTACTCAATTGGGTTCCGACGAATTTATGATCGTCACGGGAACCGCTTTTGGAACGCATGATATTGAATGGATTAGAAAACAACAGCGCGAACTCTCCTATAAGGATGTCAGTGTTTCAGATATCACTTCTGAGTTAGCCGTGTTTGGAATCTGGGGTCCAAATGCCCGCGAAATTCTGACCTCCGTTACCAGTACGAGTTTAAGCAATGAAGATTTTCCTTTTATGACCTCGAAAAAGCTTGAAATTGCTGATGTTAAGTTGAGAGCAACCCGAATCACTTATGTAGGTGAACTCGGGTGGGAACTTTATGTACCAGTGTCTGGGGCATTTGCAGTTTGGGAAGTTCTCATCTCAGCCGGTAAAAAGTTTGGCGCACTTCCGTGTGGCTATCGGGCAATTGAATCCCTCCGCTTGGAAAAGGGATACCTTGCATGGGGTGTAGAGATTTCGACCGAAACATCTCCAGCCGAGGCTGGACTGGATTTTGCGGTTTCGAAGAAGAAATTGGAATTTATTGGTAAAGCGGCACTTGATGGTGCGCCTCCAATCTCTAGAAAACTCGTTGCAATCACTTTTGACGATATTCGTGATGTCCCACTTGGCAATGAACCAATACGGATTGGCGGAAGCGTTGTCGGTCGCGTAAAAAGCGGTGGACAGGGTTACTCAATCGGCAAAGCAATTGGCTACGCCTACTTACCACTCGAGCATTCTGCTGTAGGAACTAGCGTGGATGTCGAATTTTTTGGTGAGTGGAAACTCGGCACGATCAGCAGTTCGCCGCTCTATGATCCAAGTGGAGTCAAAATCCGATCATAAGTTCGAACCGACTGGATCTTCGGGATCTACTGAAAGATGCGGTAAACCTCTATCGAGCCACTTGGGGATCCACCAGTTAGATTTACCGAAGAGATGCATTAGTGCAGGCACCAAAATTGTGCGCAGCACAAAAGCATCAATAAAGACGGCGGATGCAAGCCCGATACCGAATTCTTTAATGACTTTTTCCCCGCCAAATACAAAGGAGGCAAAAACTGTAATCATGATCAGCGCAGCTGATGTAATGATGCGTCCGGTTTCGGTTTGACCGACGATCACAGCTTTACCATTGTCTTGCGTATGCACCCATTCTTCATGCATGCGACTCACCAGAAACACTTGGTAGTCCATCGACAAACCAAAGAGAATCGCCAGCATAATGACTGGAAGAAAAGCTTCGATCGGACCAGACCCGATGTTGAGTAATTTTTGACCCCAACCCCACTGGAACATCGCAACCACGATTCCAAACGATGCACCCGCCGCGAAGAGATTCATGACTCCCGCTGTTAACGGAATGACAAAACTACGGAAAGCCAATAGCAGGAGCAAACACCCAAGAAGAATGATCACGCCAATGAACAACGGTAGTTTCCCACTGATCACGCTAGCGAAATCATCAAAAATCGCAGTCGTTCCTCCAACATAAATTGCGGTCTTGCTTCCCGCAATTGCCTTTGGAATAACGCTCGTTCTGAGTAATTTAATCAGATTGCTCGTTTTAATGTCCTGTGGCCCACTGCTCGGTATAACTTGCAGCAAACCAACAGTGCCATCGGATGAGGTAATAACGGGGCTAACCTGGGCTACGCCTGGGGTCGTCGCTAGTGCCCCAGCGACTAGTTGTAATGCGGTGGTATCTGAAGGTGAAGTGATCTGCGCAATTACCTGAAGCGGTCCGTTAGTTCCTGGTCCAAAACCTTTTGCTAATAAATCATATGCGGAACGAGTTGTAGTTCCCTTGGGATTGTTTCCCTGATCCGAAGACCCCAAATGCAGTGAGAAGAACGGGGTCGATAAAATTACGATAATTGCAATGGCTCCAACTGACAGGGATCGCGGCGCTTTAGCTACGGTACGTGACCACCTCGCCCACAAACTCTGCTCATGGTCTTTTAGAGTTCCCGAGTCGATGCTCTTGCGGGAACGACGGGAGTGAACCTTGCGCTTCATAACTCCAAATAGTGCGGGCAAAAGAGTGAGCGAGGCAGACATTGTGACAAGAACCGTCGTAGATGCGGCAATCGCGACTCCATTGAGAAAGGAGAGACGCAATACAAATAGACCTAGCAGGGCAATGCAAACAGTGGCACCCGCAAATAAGACCGCACGGCCAGAAGTATCAATGGATTTAGACGCCGCCTCCTCCGGATCGACTCCCTGCGAAATTTCGCGTCGATAGCGCGAGACAATAAATAATGCATAATCAACGCCGACGCCTAGTCCGATCAAAGACCCCAAAATCGGCGCAAAACTAGCAATACCAATTGCGTGTGTTAGCAGGGTAACAATTCCAGAGGCTGTACCAAGTGCTAACAAGGCAACACCAAGTGGCAACAACATCGCGAAGAATGAACCAAAGGATATAAATAGGATTATTCCAGCTGCAAAAATACCAATTATTTCTCCTGGACTTCCCTTCGGAGCATTCAGTTGTCCAACGGCTTCGCCCCCAAATTCAACTTCTAGATTTTGGGTCGTCGCACCTTTGCCGATACTTACTAAAGCCTTGACGTCCTTAGTCTTTATCAGTCTGGCATTAACCGAAAAAACAACGGGTGCATAAGCAGTCTGTTGATCTTTACTTATTTGTAGCGCATTTTGCGGATCATACGGAGACTTAACCACTCCAACTGTGGCTATCCCCGCAACTTTCGTGAAGACGGCCTGCATCGCACTTTTCACAGCGGGATCATTGACTGTCCCCGAATTAACGTGGAAGACGATGGTTTCGGTATCCCCGGCTTGACGTGGAAAAGCCTTGCCAAGCAGGGCCAGCGCTTTAGTCGAATCCGTCCCGGGCAAGGAGAAGGAGTCATTGAAATTAGAGCCAACCGATTGTGCAATGGCTGTAATGCCAAAAAGTGCAATCAGCCAAAAACCAATGACGTAATATTTTTTCCGAAACGCGAAGCGGCCTAATGCCTTCATGGTTACCTTAATTATTTATGGGGATTAGTTAGTGAGTAGGGAGCAATCCTATCCTTCCCACCCGTGCCTGCAATTTAGGTTACTTTGAAGACTTAACAAAAAGCGATAGAAAATCAACAACGGGCGTGGATTCAAGGGCGTTTCGATTGAGACTAACTTCTGTAATCGCCGCTTGTTCTTCCTGAGAAAAGATTCGCGCTAGGTTTGTCTGAAACTTTGCAACTAATAGCGGAATTCCTTCCTTCCGGCGGCGGGCGTGTCCAATGGGATATTCCACGACAACCTCATCGAGAATAGTGCCATCCATTAGTTCAATTGTTAACCCATTAGCAATCGAGCGCTTGCTTGGGTCGTGATAGTCAGCTGTGAAGTTCTTATCCTCGACACAAACTATTTTCGCTCGCAAGGAATCTATTCTTGAATCACTTGCAACGTCATCCTCGTAATCTCTAGCGGTGAGACGTCCAAAAATAAGTGGCACGGCCACCATATATTGGATGCAATGATCTCGATCGGCCGGATTATTGAGTGGTCCTGATTTATCAATAATTCTTATACAGGCTTCATGCGTGCGAATCGTCACCTTCTTGATCTCACTTACCTCCCTGCCTAGATCCCGAAGTGTGTTACTCAAAGTCATTGCCGCCTCAACAGCGGTTTGGGAGTGAAATTCCGCAGGGTAAGAAATCTTAAAGAGAATGTTCTCCATCACATATGAACCGTAAGGACGTTGAAAAGTAAACGGTTTTCCCTTGAATGAGACATCATAAAAACCCCACGTTTTTGCGGTGAGGACAGTTGGGTAGCCCATTTCGCCGGTTTGCGCGATCAGCGCGAGTCGAACCGCGCGAGCTGTTGCATCACCGGCTGCCCATGATTTCCGTGAACCAGCGTTAGGAAAATGTCGGTACGTTCGTAAAGATTGACCATCAACCCATGCAAGTGAGACCGCATTCAATTGTTGCTCACGTGTCAGACCTAACATGTTCGCAACGACGGCTGTAGAGGCAACTTTCACAAGCACAACGTGATCTAACCCCACTTTATTAAAAGAATTTTCAAGGGCAATACATCCCTGAATCTCATGGGCTTTGATCATTGCGGAAAGCACATCTCGTATGGTGAGTGGATTCAATCCATTTGTAGAAACGTTACGAGAAATCCAGTCCGCGGTTGCCAAAATTGCGCCTAAATTATCGGAAGGGTGCCCCCACTCTGCGGCAAGCCAGGTGTCATTAAAATCGAGCCATCGAATCATTGTTCCTATGTTGAATGCTCCTTGGACCGGGTCCAATTCAAAATCAGTGCCCGGGACACGAACGCCATTGTGAACTTTTGTTTGGGGCACAATTGGCCCAAGCAATTTTCGGCAAGCCTCATACTCGAGCGCTTCGAGTCCGCAACCCAAAGTGTCGAGCAGGCAGTTCCAAGCAATTTCATAAGCAAGATCAGAAGTGATGACGTAATCTCGAACATAATCGACGATATCGATTATTTCTTGATCAAATTCTTGATTCGATGACTTAGTAATAGCAGACACTTTAGTTTTCCTTTTTAGGAGTTGTTAACGGTCGGATAGTGGAATGAAGCTTCGATCTTCTGGTCCGGTATAAATGGCACTTGGGCGAATGATTTTGTTGTCATTTCGTTGCTCGATGACGTGAGCTGACCATCCCGCAGTTCGAGCCATGACGAAAATTGGGGTAAAAAAGTTGGTAGGAATTTCCATCTTGTTGTAGGCAACAGCAGAGAACCAATCCAAATTTGGGAACATTCTTTTGGCATCCCACATGACGGCTTCTATTCGATCCGCAATTTCGTACAAAGCCATGGAACCTTCATCTAAAGACAAATCCTTCGCAATGGATTTAATAATCTGATTTCTCGGATCACTAACGGTATAAACCGGATGACCAAATCCAATAACCACTTCTTTTCGTTCCACTCGATCACGAATATCTTGTTCGGCTTCATTCGCGCTGGAATAGCGTTCCTGGATTTCTAGCGCGATTTCATTTGCGCCACCGTGTTTGGGTCCGCGAAGTGCACCGATCCCTCCTGTTATACATGAGTAGATATCTGAGCCAGTTCCGGCGATGACTCGAGTTGCAAAAGTAGAGGCATTAAATTCATGCTCCGCATAAAGAATGAGCGATGCGTGCATTGACTTGGCCCAGAGAGACTTCGGCTTCTCGCCATGCAACAAGTGGAGAAAGTGCTCTCCAATGGAATCATCATCCGTTTCGACTTCTATCTCTCTGCCTCCATGGGCGAAGTGGTACCAATAAAGGAGCATGGACCCAAGACACGCAAGCAATCTGTCAGCAATTTCGCGGGCGCCAGCCTCATCATGCGTGTGATCCTCTGGGCTATCACACCCGAGAGCAGATACCCCGGTGCGAAGTACATCCATCGGGTGAGTGTGCGCCGGCAACGCCTTAAGTACCTGTCTCACCGAAAGAGGCAAGCCACGAAGTGTCTTTAACTTTCCTTTGTAATTAGCCAGTTGATCTTTGTCGGGAAGCGTCCCGTGAATCAATAAGTGAGCGACTTCTTCGAATTCGCAATTGTTAGCCAGGTCAACAATATCAAATCCACGATAATGCAGATCGTTACCTGATCTACCAACTGAGCAAAGTGAAGTACTACCTGCTGCCACCCCGGATAGAGCTACAGATTTCTTTGGCTTGAAATCGATAGTACTCATCATTACTCCTCGGTTTCACTAAATTTATCTAGCGCATTTTCGTATTCGTAGTAATTGATACGCTCATAAAGTTCTTCTCGAGTTTGCATAGTGCCCAGCACATTTTGTTGCGTTCCTTCGCGACGAATGGTATCGAAAACATTTTCTGCAGCCTTATTCATCGCCCGGAATGCTGATAACGGATAAAGGACAATTGAAACTCCAGCACCTGCCAACTCCGAGAGACTAAACATTGGCGTCAAACCAAATTCGGTGATGTTTGCCAGAATCGGTACGTTGAGAGCAGAAGTAAATTTCTTGTAGGTCTCGAGATCAATTATTGCTTCGGGGAAAACCGCATCGGCTCCTGCGGCGACGTACGCGGCTGCTCGCTCAATTGCGGCGTCAACGCCTTCATTTGCGATGGCATCAGTACGCGCCATGATCAGAAAACTTGAATCATCCCGAGCATCCACTGCGGCCTTGATGCGATCTACCATTTCATTTTTGGAGACGATCTGTTTATTTGGTCGATGGCCACAACGTTTTGCTCCTGCCTGATCTTCGATATGAAGCCCGGCTGCACCCGCCTTAGCAATGTCTTTTACGGTCCGTGAAATATTGAAAGCTGAACTTCCAAATCCGGTATCAGCATCTACGAGTAAAGGCAGGTCGCAGACACCCGTAATCCGCCTGATATCAACCAACACATCTTCCAATGTGGTGATACCTAAGTCTGGGACCCCCAACGATCCTGCGGCAACTCCACCACCAGAAAGATAGATCGCTCTGTAACCCGCTCGCTTTGCCAGCAGGGCATGATTTGCATTAATAGTTCCGACAATTTGCAGCGGGGATTCTTCGGAAAGCGCTTTGCGCAACAATGTTCCTGCACTTAAGTGAGTCACATATTCACCTTACCACTTTCTCCTTTTTTCGAATCCAGCAAAATTTTCTAAACATTGAGACTCAAAGCGGCGAGCGCTCCATTCACGATAGAGCCATAGTCGAGATCATGTATTTTATATAAATCACCGATAGTTCCTGATTGACCAAATGAATCAACACCCATTGCAACTTGCGGCATTCCCAACGCAGATCCGAGCCATGACATCGCATGTGATGCGCCATCATGAACAGAAACAATGGGAGCTCGCTCAGTAAATATGGGTCTGAGTGAACCTGGAAAAGACGGGGTACTTGCAGTTCGAATTCCCTGTTTTAAAGTGCGTTGCCAACTCCCATAAAGTCGACCGGGTGAAGTCACATCAATAACATGTGCGACTACACCTTCGGATGCTAATTCTTTAGCCGCTTGAATTACTTCGGGAAGTACAGCCCCAACTCCTACCAAATGAACAACTGGTGCGGTTTGATCAGCAGCGTCAATCATATTTTCGCGGCCATCAATTAAGCGGTATGCGCCTGCAAGAACTTGACTTCGTATCAGCGCTTCACCTAAGCGCTCTTTCGCACTATTAAATGGTGTTTGATCTAGCGGCCGCGTTGTCAGGCGAAAATAGAAAGCCATCTCCTCTGGACGAAGATCCGGCGTTGTATTGATCTTGCTTCCGGCGACGTGGGCGACAGAATCGCAGAAGAGCCAGTCGAGAGCTTGCGCATAGGCTGGTTCGATTAAAACCACACCTGGCAATTCAATGCCTACCGAAGGCGTGATCGTTGACTGATGCGCACCACCCTCTGGAGCGAGAGTAATACCCGACGGAGTACCTGTAACTATGAATTTTGCACCAGAATAAACGCTATAAATAAAGGCATCCAACCCACGTAAGACAAATGGATCATAGACAGTCCCAATTGGAATTAGTGGTTGGCCAGAGTGATCCCAAGAAAGTCCAAGCTGACCAAGAAGCGTAAAAAGGTTCATTTCACTGATGCCAAGTTCGATGTGCTGCCCCGTGGGACCCTCAGCCCATTTCAGGATCGGATCTTCATTCCATCGCCGACGGATTTCGGGGTGAAACACTCCCAACCGGTTAATGAAGCCACCTAGGTTGGTTGAAGTCGCGACATCTGGTGCAGTGGTCACTAAATAGGGACGAATCTCCTCATTGCGACTGATTTCAGTAAGTACTCGTCCGAAAACCTCTTGAGTGGATATCGTTCCAGTGCTCTTCACATTCGTCGCGATTGGAACGTCGATGCCAAGTCCGTTCTTTGATTGAGTTCGAGTCAATTCGTAACTGCGAGCAGTGCAGAGTTGACCTTCTTCGGATTCTGATTTGAAGGCATCCCATTCGTTCTCTTCCGTCAAACCCAATTGATCACGAAGCGTGTTGATCTGGTTCTCTGAAATTTGTGCCGAGTGATTCCTAGGATCACCTGCTATCGGAAGCCCATAACCTTTAATTGTGTAAGCAAACACCACACTTGGACGATCGGTTATCGCATCGCAATCTGCAAAACCTTCTAAAAGGGTTTCAAGATTGTGTCCACCAAGATCTGTGACAATTTGAAATAGTTCTTCATCTGAGTACCTCTTAAGAAATTCCGCGACTCCGGTGGGAGCGCCATCCAGGAATCGACTTCGGACCTCTTCTGGTTTTTGACTGAAAAGAGATTGATATTGCTCGTTGGGAATATCATCGAACCACTGCTTGAAGGTTTCACTCCCTGCAAGGGCAAATACCTGCTTTAATCGCGAGCCGTATTTAATTTCTGAGACGTGCCAACCTGCAGCTTCAAATTGCGCCCGCCATTGGGCGATCCGGATTCCCGGGATAACTCGATCAAGGGATTGACGATTTAAGTCAACAACCCACATCACTTTGCCCAAACCGTCTGTTGCGGGATCGGCTACTGCCTCCCAAACATTTCCCTCGTCCAATTCGGCATCACCTATAAGCGCAATAAAACGAGCGTCCGGTCTTGGACCAAAATGAGCGTCAACATAACGACGGGTCGCTGCCGCAAATAGTGGCGCAGCTGCGCCAAGTCCCACCGAGCCAGTTGAGAAATCCACTGTCTCTGGATCTTTGGTTCGCGAGGGATAACTTTGCAGTCCACCGGCTGAACGCAATTGAGTTAGGTAAGGCTTTTCTAGCTTCCCTAACAAATATTGTATTGAGTGAAAAACTGGTGAAGCATGAGGCTTGACGCTTACCCGATCATGTGCGTTTAAATACTTAAAGTAAAGGGCGGTCATTATTGAGACCATTGATGCGCAAGAAGCTTGGTGGCCCCCGACTTTAATTCCATCCGTATTTGCACGTTCTCGATTGGCATGATCAATCATTCGTACGGCTAACCAGAGCGTCCTGGATTCAATATTTTCCAGGGTTTTTCGTTCGTTTTCGGAGAGCGCCACTACAACAACACCAAGGAAAATCTCGGACGAAGTATTCGATCCCCAAACATCTCGGAATTCTAAAGGACGTAAGGTTCCTTGTAAACTGTTAACAGTAACTTTCTCACGAAAATTAAGGTAGCGAACTAATCAGGATTGTTTTAGTTCGCGCCGGAACATCTGGGATCGCAGGTCTCCATTTACCCAATGGTCCTTTAGCCAAACCCTTCAGAATTTGTATCGTGACCAGTCTGGAATCGATCTGAGTATCCTTTGAAATATTTGGGTGCCACGGGCAAATATTATCGATGGCGCAGGTCCATCCATTCGTACCAATATCCATCACTCCAGCACCTTTTGAGTTTGTGTAATAAGTTGCCATTATCGTGACCTTCTTCCCGCTAAATATGATCTGCGCGCGAGCCAAAGATTCAACGGCCGGCCCCGGTGAATAAAGTGGGGAATCAACTTCTAATCCCACAATGCTATTTAACATATTTGGGTGTCGCTCTGTATTGAAGGGCCAGCGACTTGGATTTTGAATTCGGTAATTTCCGTCAACACCAAGACCGACATATTGAGATCCAAGCAGTAAAGACTCTGGGCGGAGAATTGGAGGCGAGCGCCAAACCGATGTGGCTAATAATGGATCAAGGTTTGAGGGATCGGATTTTGAACCTCTCCACATAACCAACTGCCGAGTTTTTGCATCATAGCGAGGGCGATTGTAAATCGCGTTACCACCAAAAGAAACTAAATTTACGCCACGATCAACGGCTGACTGCAACGAAGCGCGCATCACTGTAGTCCAATACTCTGCGTGACCGCCCAGAACTACCGAACTCGTATTGGCGAGAGATGATGCGTTCTGATTGAGTTCCAGATCGGTAACATAATTGAGATTCAAACCCAGTTGCTCTGCCAATTTCAAAATTGGGTATTCCATATATCTAAATTGACCGTCACCAGATCCATCGTAAGGTCGTTTGAATGAAACTACGGTAGCTCTCGTAAGTCGGTTTCGGTTAGGCCCCTCATATAAGGAATAGCCACCCCATTGATTGTATGCCTGCCACGTCAATACAGATGAGACCATCGTAATATCGCTTGTAGCTTGTGGATTCGTAATGGTTAACGGTACTAAAGAGGAATCACTCGAACCATCATCGAGTCTAAATAGATACTGTCCGGGTGGCGTTGCTTTGGTTACTTTGAAACTCCACGTTACAGGCCAGCTTGTTGTTACAGTGGATTGTGGTGCTGGCGTGACATGAAACTTTGAATTTATTGGAACTGGTTTTGTCACAATGGTTTGTACCAGCCGCGCTCCAGCACCTTTGTAGTAACCCATTCTAAAAACTTTCACGGTTACGGGCTTGCCGTTACCAGCCACATGCAAACCAACCAAATCCCCACAACGTGCACTCGATTGATCGAACCACCCTTCAACTGCCTTCGCATTTGGATTCGGAACTGGAGTGATTACCAAAGGAGGTTTCTGCTCTGTAACTGTGTAGTCACCGCTATATTCCAAAGGAATGCCGGTTGACCATGAGGGGGTACCCGAATGCAGGTTTTCTCGCATTACCCAACCGGAGGCTGTATCCCATCCGCATGGTGTAGTGGGGGCCGCTTTTTGTGTAGCGTGAGCAAATAGAACAGAACCCATCGTGACGAAGAGCAAACACGCCAAGGCAATATACAGTGACGTTTTGAACTTCTTAGGCATTTCTAACTCCGAGTCATTTGTGTAGCAATCGTTTATGACTCTAACTTGACTGCCTCGCGCCATCTGAGGGGTGCCACTTACTCTTACTGTGCTTCTACTTACACTTTGAGTGAAACTGGTGGCGGGTGAAGGATTTGAACCTTCGAAGGCA
>CAIYQS010000212.1 GCA_903928395.1 uncultured Actinomycetes bacterium
CGTGGAGTGAACTTACGGTTTCTTATCCAAATCGTTCGACCATCGTTATACCCGCAGGACAGTTAACGACTGGGAAAATTCATGCCCTTGTCGGTCCATCGGGTGCTGGAAAGTCGACGCTGATTGCGATTCTTCTTGGGTTTACTCAAATTTCTACCGGCGAAATTGTTGTCTCTACTTCAAGCGGCGACTTTTCTTTCGATCAAATAGAAAAGAATCACTGGCGCTCTCTTCTTTCTTGGATGCCACAAGATCCACACTTTGCTTCGACAAGCGTTGGAGAAATCATCAACCACAAAGAGTCCGTGCTTTCTGATGTCTCATTAAAGGTTTCAGATTTACCTAATGGTTTGGATACTCACATCGGCGCTCTGCAGGATGCGATTTCAGTTGGGCAAAAGAGAAAGCTTGCGCTGGCCCGAGCATTTTCTAAACCTTCTGCGCTGTTAATCCTGGATGAACCCACCGCCTCGGTTGATGATGTCAGCGAGGAAGAAATTAATCGAACGCTTGAGCGTGAGGCGAAAGCCGGCCGAATTATTCTGGTCGCATCACATAGACCGACAACGATTGCTTCTGCAACTAACACCATCAAGATTGTTGCGCGATGAAAAAACTAGCGCGATTTATTCGCCCGCAAATGCCAGCCCTTTTGCAGGCTGGAATTATTGCCGGAATTTCACTCAGCATGTCGGTGGGTTTGCTCGCTTGTAGTGCATGGCTGATTTCTATGGCCTCGACTAGACCACCAATTTTGATTCTAGAAGTAGCTATTGTCGCTGTCCGATTCTTCGGACTTGGGCGTGGAGTTGTGCGTTATTTCGCCAGAATTCGTGAGCACGATGTCGCACTCAATATTCAGACAAGGATTCGCCAATCTATTTATTCCACCATGGAAGAAAAAATGCCTACGGAGTTAATTGGTATCCAACGCGGCAAGATTTTGCAACAAGTGGTGACAGATAGCGAAGCGATTCAGGATTTATGGTTGCGAATTGCCCTTCCTTGGATTGCTGCCCTTGTTTCTGGCGCATCTGGAATTGGGATTATTTATTGGCTAGATCACGCTTTTGGAATTCTTGCCGGGGCTATTTTTCTTGCCGCCATGTTCGTTATTTCTTTTGTTTCAATTCTTACAAGTGCTGGCTCAGAGCAACGAGCGACTGAAGAAGAACTCTTTGATGGATTTATTCAAGCATGTGATTCGATCGAAGAGTCGCTTGTCTTTGGAACAAATAGCGCTGTCCGCGATGAATTAATGAAGACTCAAGAAAAGATTTCACAAAACGAAAGAAAGCTCTCCTCTGTTGCCGGCATTGCCGAATCTCTTCAAGCACTCTTTGCTGGTTCCACTATTGGGCTAGCGATTATTGCTTCTGCCCATGCCTACGGAGTCGGAAAGATTCCAGGGGTGAACATTGCAGTCATCGTTTTAATTCCACTCGCGATTTATGACGGACTTCCATTGACATTCGCAGCATTCTCGCAAGTTACGACTTTAATGAAGCGCGCGGATTCTCTTGCGCCATACTTACAACAAATTCTTGAAGATGGCGTTTCAAACCAACTTTCACATGAAGATGTTGTTTTGAAATTTACAAACCTCGTTCCCAACACAGTTGCGGGAAGGTTGGCGCCTGTCACCGCCGAAGCCTCTCCAGGTAAACCACTTGTCATTCAAGGACGAAGTGGGTGCGGAAAGTCATCGATTATTAACGCCATTCTTGGCTTTGTTGATTACACAGGGGAGATTACAAAGCTTGACTCGGGCAGCACTTCAGTCATGTTGCAAAACGACCACCTATTTGCCACATCAATTCGAGAGAATTTGAAGATTGGCCGTCCGGAAGTGAGCGATCGAGAGATTATGCAGATTCTGGAAGTCGTGGAATTGGGCAGCCTCATTCAATCTATGCCCGAAGGCCTCGATACACATATAGGGCCATATGGATTCAACCTATCGGGTGGGGAAAAGCAGAGATTGAAGTTGGCTCGAGTCCTACTGCGCCACACTTCCGTCTATTTGTTGGACGAGCCCTTCGAATATCTCGATGTCCAGATGGCCCAAAGGATCGCTTTGAAGATCGAGCGAATACTCGTAACAAAGACGTTACTCATTGTTTCCCACTTACCGTTGCGACTGTCAGAGCAGTCCAATACGCTAGGTCTAGTAAGCGTTAATTCATAGCCATAAAGGCAATTGCGCAAAAACGTTACGGGGGATTTCCGAATTTCGGAATTCCACTAACCTCGTTTTTCAATTGACACACTTTTAACACACTCACTAAGTGAAGTACTTCTTCATCCTTAGATATATCCGCGAAAATATGGGATTTACGCGTA
>CAIYQS010000213.1 GCA_903928395.1 uncultured Actinomycetes bacterium
GGCAACACCTGGATCGCACTTCGTTTCTCCGGTGGTTTACAACTCTCTCGTCGGGTTGCATGGAATCACCATGATTGTCGCGATGATCATTGTTGCTACTGGACCTTTTGGTAACTACATCATGCCGATCATGATTGGTGCTGCCGATATGGCATTCCCTCGCCTCAATGCACTTAGTTGGTGGGTTCTCTTTACTGCAGTCCCTGTCCTTTGTAGCGCATGGTTCCTAGGTGGAATTCCAACTGGCTGGACCGCTTACGCGCCACTCAGCGATCAGGCTGGACCAGGCATGAATGCATTCGTAGCAACGATTATTATCTTTGCCGTATCAACTGCTGTCGCAGGAGCTAACATCACGACGACGGTTATCACGATGCGTGCAAAAGGCATGAAATGGAACCGCGTCCCAATCTTCGTTATTGGTGCCACGATTTCTGTTGCGCTCGCCATTCCTGCATTCCCGACCTTCATGGTGGCGATGATTCAGACCGCGATGGATAGAACTATTGCGACTGGCTTCTACGATGCCAATGTCGGAGGAAGTGGTTGGCTATATGCAAACCTCTTCTGGATCATGGGACACCCTGAGGTATACGTAATCTTGATCCCAGGAGTAGCTGCATTGATGGAGATTGCACCGGTATTCGTTCGTAAACCACTCTTCTCGTATACGGCAGCCATCGCTGGCTTTGCAGGTATCGCAGGTCTTTCGATCCTAGTCTGGGCTCACCACATGTACATGTCAGGATGGATGCCTTCGCTCAATGGACCATTCATGGTGACAACCGAATTCATTTCGGTTCCGACAGGATTACTGTTCTTGGTTCTTATTGGAACCTTGTGGCGCGGTAGGCCGTGGATGAAACTTCCTATGCTTTCCGTGTATGCGTTCATCTGGGATTTCTTAATTGGTGGAATCACCGGAATCTACTTATCAGATGTACCTGCAGACAATTACCTTCATGGATCCATGTATGTAACTGCACACTTCCATTACACGCTCATGGGTGCTGCTCTTACCGGAGCTATCGGTGGACTTGCATTCTGGTTCCCTAAGATGACCGGTCGGATGCTCAACGAACGTGGAGGTTACATTTCCTTCTGGTTCGTTCAGATCGGCTTTAACGTCCTATTCCTGGGTATGTTTATCGCTGGAGCTGAAGGGCAACCGCGCCGAGTAGCTGACTATGCGCATCTCTTTGCCCACGCTAACTTGATAAGCACAATTGGCGCTTACAGCGTAGGAATTGGAATGCTCACGCTACTTTGGGCAGTAGTTCATTCGTGGCGAAGCGGGATAGTTGCTCCAATGAATCCGTGGGGATCCAAGACTCTGGAGTGGACCGTTCCTTATCCAGTACCGCTCACAAACTTCGATCAACCACCGGTTGTTACAAGTGACCCATATGGCTATGGAAGGAGTGCAAAGTAAATGTCACATGACACAGAATTCCACGTCCATCATGATTCAGCTGAAGCCGTTGGCCGTCGGGAACGCTTAGGCGTCCGGTTGCTGATTGTTGCCGATGGAGCATTCCTCTTTGGAATGATCTTCTCCTGGTTCTACCTGCGTAACTTAAACGTCAATCAGGCTTGGCTGCCAAAGGGTGTTCATACATTTAGTGCCGCCTCAGGCTGGGTGGCGGCTATTGGGCTGATCGTGGCAGCGCTCGCACACCGAATGGGTGAATACAATCGGGCCGCACGCAACATCACTTCTCTAGTAGTGCTTATTGCGCTGCTGATCGGTGGTTTCTACCAATGGCATCAAATGGCTCACATGCCATTTATTGCTCAAGATGCAAATGAGCGCCCGTTCTATAACGGTGCATATGCATCAAATTGGGTGTTGGTTGCGGGAGCGAATATGTTCCATTACTTGATTGGCTCATTTGTCGCACTAGGTTTGGTTCTGCGAGGCTATCGCGCAAAGATGGACCCAACACTCGAAGAATGGAGACAGCGCACGGCAGGATCGTGGTTTACCTGGATTGCAATTTCAGGTGTCCTCTGTGCGATAACAACATCCTTCAAATAACAAAACTTACTAAAAACCCCCACAAGTACACTCTTGTGGGGGTTTTCTTTATTCACTTTCGGGTACCCTTTGGTCAGGCTTACGAAGGAGAGAAAATGGCTAATAAGGAACAGAAAAGCAACGCGAATACCAAGAAGGAGCCAAAGCTCAATCTCAAGGAAAAGCGTTTAGCGAAGCAAGAGAAGAAATCAAAGAAAGACTAACTCGAGCGCTTTATGGAGAAGGCAAGTCGTCGCTTATACGGATGGCTTGCCTTCTTTGCATTTATCGGACTAACCCTCTCGCTCTTTCTTAACGCATTTAATGTCGATCCAATAGCGATAACCGATCAGACGCTCTTTCATCAAAACACTGCACCAATTCGAATTGTTGGATTTTTTAGTTATTTCACGATCTGGTCTAATATCTTGGTTGTCTATATTGGCGTCGCCTTGGCTTCTGGACACAAACTCTCAAAATATTTCGGCACGCTTTTCGCCACCGGTCTGATCATGATTACTGTGACTGGATTGGTATACAACACGGTACTTCTGCCTGCGTATCCGCCAAAAGGCTGGTACTGGCTCACGTCTGCCCTCATGCATCTAGTTGCTCCAGTCATGTATATCTACCTCTGGATCAAGAAAGGGCCGCGCGGTTTCATTAGTTCGGCGCGCTCAATACAAATTCTTACAATTCCAATTATCTACCTCGGTTATACCGTGGTGCATGGACTTGCTATCAAACAGTGGCCATATAAATTTCTAGATCTCACGTCAGCAGGCTTTTTGCTCTGGACTTTAAGTGTGGTTGTGATACTTAGTTTTGGTATAGCTCTGATATTTGTATTTTCGAAGTTAGATCAAAAACCAATAAAGGCGAGCTTAAAGTAAATCTGGGTCGATCTTTGTCTGCTCTTTAATCTTTGAAAGATCAGCGGTCGTCCCCTTAACTATATTTTCGGCATCCTTTGCGATACCCTCTAAATGATTGGCTATGAAGGTCTTGGGGTTGAGATCTTGAATATCAAGATTTGCGAATTCTGGGCCGAGTTGGCCTTTGAACTCGTTCATCGCTTCCTTGCTCATTCCGCGAATCTTTTGAATGAACTTTGCAACGTCGACCGCAAATTGCGGCAATCTATCTGGTCCTACCAATACAGCCCCCAGAATTGCCAGCGTAAGAAGCTTTTCGAAGCCGATACCAAACATGCTTCAACGATACCGTCAGGTGTATAGTTAGGCAACGTGCATTTCTTAAGTAGCCCCGTTTCTGGCCAAACACACGATCTCACCTATGACGATGTGTTCATGGTTCCCAACTACACCAAGATAGCCAGTCGTATGGATGTTGACTTGGCCACGGATGACGGGACAGGAACAACGATTCCAATCGTCGTTGCCAACATGACGGCTATCGCCGGTCGCCGAATGGCAGAAACCGTTGCTCGGCGCGGTGGACTAGTTGTTATTCCCCAAGACATTCCGCTAGAAATCATTTCAGATGTAATCGCTTGGGTTAAAACACGTCATACGCTCTTTGAAACCCCTGCTACTTTAAAAGGTACCGAAACTGCGGCGAGCGCTCTTGACCTCATCACCAAACGCGCCCATGGCGTGCTCGTGATTGTTGATGACAACACCAAGCCCATCGGAGTTATCACCCAGAACGATCTGGAACGCGTGGATCGATTTACGCAATTGCGCCAGATCATGCATACGGATTTCACCACTCTTCAAGAAACTGTCAAGCCTCGAGAAGCATTTGATGCCCTGGAGCAGAGTCGACGCGATTTTGCTGCCATTGTTAATTCCAATGGAGACCTTGTTGGAATTCTGACCAAGGCTGGTGCGCTTCGCGCAACTCTTTATGTCCCTGCTCTAGATTCCAAAAATCGATTGCGGATCGCAACCGCTATTGGAATTAATGGCGATGTAGCCGCTAAGGCAAAATTCTTAATTGAGGCTGGTTCCGATTGTTTGGTGATTGACACCGCACACGGCCATCAAGAGAAGATGATTGAGGCCATCAAGGCGGTTAAAACGCTGAACCCGGATATTCCAATCGTTGCCGGAAATGTTGTCACGGCAGCTGGTACCAAAGATTTGATCGAAGCCGGCGCGGACATCGTTAAGGTCGGGGTTGGACCTGGCGCGATGTGCACCACCAGAATGCAGACGGGCGTCGGGCGTCCACAATTTTCTGCCGTCCTTGAGTGCGCCGCTGCGGCTCGCGCATTAGGAAAGCATGTCTGGGCTGATGGCGGTGTGCGCCATCCTCGTGATGTGGCGCTGGCGCTTGCTGCGGGGGCTTCACAAGTGATGATCGGTTCATGGTTTGCGGGTACTTTGGAGAGTCCAGGAGATCTCATTAGGGACACCAGTGGCAAGCTCTACAAAGAATCATTCGGAATGGCATCTGCCAGGGCGGTTAACGCTCGCACATCAGCGGAAAGTGCTTTTGATCGTGCCAGAAAGCGGATCTTTGAAGAGGGAATCTCCTCTAGCCGAATGTATATAGATCCCGCTCGCCCGGGCGTCGAAGATTTGATCGACCAGATTATCGCTGGCGTACGCTCTTCATTTACCTACGCAGGTGCAATAACCATCAACGAATTTCATGACAAATGCGTAGTGGGCATCCAATCTGCATCTGGTTATGCAGAAGGACGCCCACTTCACACTTCTTGGTAGTAAGTGCTGTGTTACTTTTCTGATCTAACTTTCTTTGCAGCAGCTACGTAGTAGATTGCGAAAGCAAGAACAAAGCCAACTAGGAAGGCAATGTCTCCAATTCCTGGATGTCTCTTCACAAAATAGCCTGAGTAATAAGACTGGTTCGAGAAACCCCAGATTGAAATAAATCCGGCGACTACAAACGCAATCGGACCAGCTATATTTTCTCGTGTTGCAAAGAGCAATCTCTCGATGGACCCACCTTTGCGAAGAACCTTGTCCGCGATCATCACACCAAGCCATGGACCAATCCAGTAAGACATTACAAGCAAGAAATTCTCGTAGTTATTTGCTGGGTTGTTTATTGCAGCTCTGGCGAGGAGGAATCCAAGAATTCCAAAAATCACCGCGGAAATCGCACGACGTTGGTGACTTCCGAGCTTGATTCCAATCGTCAAGAATGACATAGAGCCTGAATAAATATTGAGTACATTTGCAGCGATCGATCCTCCGACAATTCCAAGTAATACTAATTTGCCAAGGAAAGTCGGCATCAAGTGCGTGAAGTCACTGGTTGGATTCGTATTAGCACCATATCCGTGCATTCCAGCAGTTACTGCCGCTGCGCCCACAATTTCCAGAACGGTGGACGAAACAAATATTCCTAGTCCCGCAGAACGGCCAGCTGCTTTTGCATCGGTTGATGGTGGGAGGTAACGAGCAAAGTCAGATGAGAATGGGTTCCAACCTGCTGCATAGCCATACGATGCCCCAACCAACAACAGGAATCCACCGGGAGTGTGCCCATTGGAATGAGCGTTTAGATGCCCCTTGCTCAATGCGTAAATTGCAGCAATTCCAAAAACAATTACAAGGTAAGGGAAAAGATACTTCTCTACCGTCTGAACCAAATTGTGTCCTATGAAGGCAATAATTACCTGTACAAGAACCACAATGACGAGCGAGAGCAAAACTTTCATCTTGGTGAGATCAGCGAGCGCAAATGCACCTGAAACACTGTTCACTGCGAACCAGCCAATTCCAGCCGCTCCAGCATTAAAAATTGACGGAAGGATATTTCCAAGTTTTCCGAAGGCGGCACGTCCCACAACCATCTGTGGTACTCCATACTTTGGACCGTCCTGAGTTAATACATATTGGCCAAGGCCACCAAGCACGTTTCCAATAACAATAGCTAAGGCTGCCTGCCAAAAAGTCAGTCCGAAAAAGAGAACTCCGAGCGCGCCAACATAGATTGTGGCGAACTCTAGGTTAGGGCTCGTCCAAGTAGCGAAAAGATTCCGCGCCTTGCCGTGTCGATCTTTAAGTGGGATGGATTCGATACCGCCAGGCTCAACTGCAAGGACTTTGTCCCCGTATTCACCTTCTCGAATTTCCAGATTCGTCATACGACATCTCTCCTAATTTTGGTGTCGGGGGTGATTTCGACCCCGTATGAAATGACGGCTCACAGACCGAGGGAATGGCGAAACCGTATA
>CAIYQS010000214.1 GCA_903928395.1 uncultured Actinomycetes bacterium
ATCAATTTGAGATTCAAAAATCAATTGCACCTCCGAATTTGTTATGAAATCGTTATGTGAATCGTGCGGGGTACACCCTTGCGTCTGAATCCATTCAGTCATACCCTTCGTCTTACTTAATTTACTAAGTAAAGTAAGATTCCGGGAGGCTAGGCGTGCGAGACAGTGCAAACGAAGTGCTTCGGGCTATTGCTACTGATGGTCCGGTATCGCGCGCACAGTTGGCACGAGATCTGGGGCTCAGCGGACCTACGTTGACGCAAGCTACTAAGTATTTGTTAGATCGAGGTTTAATAATTGAACTGGAGCAGACGGCTTCAACCGGTGGTCGTCGTGCAACTCTCCTCGGTCTAGTTGCTGGCGCGGGTCAGATAATTGGAGTCAAACTTGCTGAGGATCACCTGGTTGCTGTTTGCATTGACATGGAATCTCAAATTCAGTGGAAGTTCTCATCGGACTTTAACTCTCGAGGTGAAGGCGCGCTTGAAGAATTAATTTCTATACTAAAAAAGAATATGAAAAGGGTTTCTGGTCAACTCTTGGGAATTGGGATCGGAGTTCCTGGCGTCGTCTCACCCGGAGATTTTGGAACGACAAAATCTGCCATCCTGGGTTGGGACTCAGTCAATGTTGGGAAAATTCTTTCTGAGCGACTCTCAACTCCGGTTCTGCTTGAAAACGACGTAAATACTTTAGCCATTGACGAAAGCTTATTTGGTCGTGGAAAAGATACAAGTAATTTTCTCACGCTAACGCTCGGTCGCGGTATCGGAATGGGGTTGGTAATTAATGGGGAACTTTATGTTGGCTCCCATGGTGCAGGAGAATTTGGGCATGTCACAGTCGCAAACAATAAGCAGCTCTGCGAGTGTGGAAAAAGTGGATGTCTCGAAACGATCGCGTCTGATCCTGCCATTTTGAATCAAGCAATCTCAAAAAAGTTTGTCCGAGAGAATTCGACTATTTTGGATGTTTGGAAAAAGGCACGTTCCGATAAGAAGATTGCGACCGCGCTCTATAAAATACCGGGACAAGCAATTGCGGTTGCGCTGGCTAATGTAATCAACGTTTTCGGCCCCGAACTCGTTCTCATTAGTGGAGAGGGTTCAGAGGCTTGGGATATTTGGAGCCCCTGGATCCTTCCCGAGTTAGAAGTCAATGTTGTGCCAACCATGCGCAATTTTAATATTGAACTTGATCCATGGGACGATGAAAAATGGGCAGTTGGGGCTGGAGCTCTAGTTCTTCGAGCATCTCTCGCAACGAGTTCTGATCGAAGTGCCACTGGGATGGCCGTAAAGAGTCGCCTGCGAATTATTCCGGGGAATGAAGTTAGTAAAAGATTATGAAAAAAGATTCTAGAGTTGCTTCTGTCCTAATAGCGCCAAGTTTTATCCCGCTTATCGCCTTCTTGATTTTGCCTATGATCGCTGCCGTAACATTGAGTTTTGCCAGTTGGGACCTTTTAAGTCCTATTAAGTTCGTCGGATTTTCGAATTTCAAGGAACTCTTTTCGCATTCCCTATTCTATAAATCTCTATTTAACTCTCTCATCTTTATTGCCGGGTACCTTCCTCTGGTTTACTTCTTAGGCCTTGCTGCTGCTCTCGGACTAAACAAGAAATTCCGAGGCTCTAACTTGTTGCGGGCAGCGTATTTTCTGCCCGTCGTTACGAGCTGGGTAGTCGTGTCGTTGTTGTGGAAGTGGATACTCAATCCCGATGGAGGAGTTGTAAATTCATTCTTACATGTATTCGGAATTCATGGACCGGGATGGTGGACAAGTCCCACTTGGGCTATGCCATCGGTGATAATTGCATCGGTTTGGAAAGATCTTGGATATGTGATGTTGATTTTGCTTTCAGGTCTGCAGTCGATTCCTCCCGAATATCAGGAAGCTGCCGCGATGGATGGTGCGACAAAGCGACAGATTTTGTTTCGGATCACACTGCCTCTGCTCACGCCCGCAACTTTCTTTGTCATCGTTATTAGCCTTATAAATAATTTTCAAGTTTTCGATCAGATTTATCTGATGACAGGCGGTGGACCTGATGGATCAACTTCCGTTCTAGTTCAACAAATCGTGAAAAATGCCTTCGATTACGGCCGAATGGGTTTTGCCTCTGCAATGAGCATGGTTCTATTCGCAATAATTTTGCTTATTACCCTCGCACAACTTCGCCTTCAAAAAAGGTGGGTTCATTATGCGTAAAGTCAAAGCGCGCGGTGAATATCTGACGCGAAGTCTCCTTGTCTTGGGTGCTCTCGTCATGATTTTCCCCTTCTTTTGGATGGTCAGTTCTTCTTTAAAGAATGCAGCCGAAGCGTTCGCGACTCCTCCAACTCTCATCCCAAAAGCCGCAACTCTCGTAAATTATCGCCATGTAACAGAGAATTTGGATTTGCCAAGATTGTTTTTGAACAGCATAAGCGTTTCGGTGACTGTCACAATTATTCAAGTCTTAACATCTGCGATGGCTGGTTACGCCTTTGCGCGTCTTCATTTTAAAGGAAAGAAAACTCTTTTCTTGGTGTACTTGATGACAATGATGATCCCAATGCAGGTAATCATCGTTCCACTCTTCATTGAGATGAGACAACTTCATCTCTTGGATTCTCTGCTTGGGCTGGGACTACCCATGGTGGTTTCAGCATTTGGGGCCTTTTTCATGCGACAGGCCATGACAGGAATTCCGATTGAAATTGAAGAAGCTGCATTATTGGATGGAGCGAGTCATATCCGCATATTTCGAAGTATTGCTCTTCCCCTCACGATTCCAGCGCTTTCAGCGCTCACGATTCTGGCTTTCATGTCAGTGTGGAATGCATTCCTGTGGCCGCTTGTAGAGATTTTTTCACCAGAGAAGATGACGTTACCCCTCGGATTGGCCAATTTACAGGGAGAACATTCAACCGATTGGCCAATGGTGATGGCTGGCACAACCCTTGCAGTAATTCCAGTGGTCCTGGTTTACATCGGTTTCCAGAAACACATCACACAAAGCTTTCTCACAGCAGGTCTCAAAGGATGAGCTGGCCGCCCTCTTTTATAGGACTGCTGTGAGAAAGGCCTTCACGGGCGATTATATCCACTACAAAGGAGCTCAAATGCAAAGAAATGCAAGAAAGAAATTCACTGCGCTCATTGGCATAGCGCTAATGACAGGAATAACAGTGGTCGCAGCGCCCGCCCAAGCAGCTAAAAAGACAACCATCACTTATTTCTCATTCTCGGCTTCACCAGATCACATAAAGACTCTCAATTCAATCGTGGCAGCCTTTGAAAAGAAGAATCCCACCATCAATGTAAAAGTTGAAAATGCTGCATACGCAGACTATTTCACGAAACTCAAGACTCGCATTGCAGCAAACCAGGCACCGGATACTTTTGAACTTGATTACCAAGACTTCGTAACATATGCGGATGCAGGAGCTCTCCTCAATCTAGGCACTGTGTCAGCGAAAGATAAGTCTTTCAATAAGAACATCTATTATGGAAAGGCTTACGACGTTTTCGCACAAAATGGCAAGCAATATGGTCTTCCTTCCTCTTACTCGACGGTTGTTCTGTTCTATAACAAGGACCTATTCAATGCGGCTGGAGTAGCTCTACCAAACTCAAGTTGGGATTGGTCGGATGAGGCTGCCGCTGACAAAGCGCTCGCTGCGAAACTACCTTCTGGAACTTACGCAGATTTCCAACCAGTTCAATTCTGGGAATTCTATAAAGTTCTAGGTCAAGCTGGGGGGCAGTTCCTAAGCGCGAATAAAAAGACCGCCCTATTCAACAAGCAACCTGGAATTAACGCCCTCAATTGGTTGGTATCAAAGCAGACTAACGGTTGGAAGCCAACCCCAGCTCAAATGGGAACAATGGACGATGGTGCAATGTTCGCTGCCGGCAAGTTGGCTATGTGGCACTCGGGTATATGGGAATTTGATGCCATGAAGAACGTCCCATTTAAGTGGGATATCGCCGTGGAACCAGGTGGCGTAACTCCTGGCAACCACTTCTTTGCGAATGATGTATCTGTCTCGTCAAAGACTAAGAATGCTGATGCCGCTTGGAAGTGGGCGAAGTTTCTTACTAGTGATGCCAGCTCCGTGAAGTTGATGATCGATTCGTCATGGGAAATCCCAGCGACATCTGCGAAAGCCCCACTGGCTGCCTATCTCAATTCGCCAAATCCTCCTGCAAATCGGCAGGCAGTATTTGATGCATTGAAGAATCCAGTTGTTCCACCGGTCATCCGTCAACAGAGCCAAATGCAAGATGCTGTCAATGCGTGGCTTTCGAAGGCGCTTGACGGAAGCGTTTCAGTGACTGATGCACTGAACGGTGCCGCCTCTGATGTCAACGCAATTCTGGCAAAGGAGTAACTAAGAAATGACGGGGCTGCGGTTAATCTTGAATGGATGCCGCAGCTCCAACATTTTTTGACAGCCATGAAATACATAGACACTTCCACGAACAGAGAAGCTCTCATGTCTCTGCAAAAAATCAGCATTGATATCATTCTCAAAAATCAATCAGACTCTGGGGCATATATTGCTAGCCCCAATTTTTCGGTCTATAACTACTGCTGGTTTCGAGATGGCGCCTTTATAGCTGATGCCATGTTGGCAAGTGGCGAGTTAGAAAGTGCCGTGAAATTCCATTCTTGGGCTACCCAGGTAATTAGTGCAAGGAAAGCCAAGATTTCCGAACTAGTCCTTCGCAAGAGCGAAGGGCAGCGAATTTTGCCTGAGGAGCACTTACATTGTCGTTTTACTTTGGACGGCCTGGAATCCAATGAAGATTGGACGAACTTCCAACTAGATGGGTTTGGTACGTGGCTTTGGGCTCTAGACGAATTTGCAAATAAAGGACATGTCATTCCTGATGTGACACTTGCTGCAGTTCAGTCACTTATCGAATACTTGTGTGCATTTTGGGATGAACCATCTTTTGATTGGTGGGAGGAGAGTTTTGGCCACCAGCATGTTTCTACTTTAGTTTGTATAGGAACAGGTTTGGAACGGTGCGCAAAATGGGATGCCCTTCCAAAAGATTTGCGGGATCGCGCAGAATTGGTCGCTGATGTCATAAGGAGCTACATTCTCGATTTTGGCGTAAAGGGTGGGCACTTAACGAAGTGGATTGGTTCAGAAGATCTAGACGGCAGCCTTTCGGCGTGCGTCAGTCCCCTGCACTATTTCGATCCAAATTCCGAAATCGCCACATCCACTTTAGACGCTGTGGCAACTGAACTAAAGATGTTCGGGACTTACCGTCATAAGAACGATGTTTATTTTGGAGGCGGAAGTTGGATAATCCTTTCAGCTTTTCTTGGGCTTGGATTTGCAGAGGCTGGAGAGATTAGTAAGGCAACAAGTATCCTAAATTGGATATCAGAGAGTGCTAATCACCTCGGAGAATTACCAGAACAACTCAATAATCAACTTTTATTTCCGGCCTTTGAAGCCGAATGGATTAAGAAATGGGGGGAGTCGGCAGTGCCCCTTCTCTGGTCTCACGCAATGTTCCTAAAGTTGTTTGAAACTGTATCCGCGTTAAGTGGGGATTCACATGCTAGTGCATAAACCAATCGGGATCGGACACCCATATAGAGTCGAGCCGTTTGAAAGAACTCCTCACTTTCCTTTGGCAGGCGAATTGATGACTTTCAGGGTTTGTTCGGACGCATCGACTGCGTTTGTACGACTTTATCTTGAGGCGGAAGGTCAGCTTCTAACATTTGATTTAGTGAATCATGGTGCGGCGAGCGCGATAGATATTCCACTGTTTGGAAAAACAGCTAAGGAATTTGTTTCCGATTCCCACCTGGCAGATGCAGCTGCAAGATCAGGTGAATACTCCCGATTTGATGAGTGGAGAATTACTCTTTCACTTCCCGATTTTTCAGATCTTGCTTCTTATTGGTTTGAAAGTTCTTCGGATACTACCGAGCGATTTACATTCAGTGTCCATAGATGGATTACTCCTGAAAAATCTGACATAAGGGTTCGAGGTGAAGTACCGATTGGAAGAACTCCGACGGATGAAGAATGGTTAACCGATCTATCGGGGAATCGTCGTAAAGTGCGCTTTGGTCTGCCATTGCTGAGCGACGAAAAAGTAGTTGGTTTCGGTGAGCGATTTCACTCAGTAGTTCAGAATGGCGAACTAGTAGATGCGGTTGTTTATGAAGAGTACAAAGGACAAGGACATCGAACCTATTTACCGACACCCTTTGCTCACATTATTGGCGGCAATTGTGGATTTCACTTAAACACCACTACCCCCACATATTTTGATGTTGGTAGATCATCCAAAGAAAAGATTGCCATTGAGGTAGAAGTTACTCCAAGTGCGCAATTTCTTGAACTAAATTTTTTTCAAGGGGATCCGAGTTCCGTGCTAAAGCAGTACCTTGACTTAGTTGGTTCGGTTCCAACTCCACCTGAATGGATTTTTGAGTTATGGATTAGTAGTAATGAGTGGAACACTCAAGAGAGAGTAGACCGGGAAGTTGCCGAATCACTTAGTTCAGGGATCTTTCCAGGAGTTGTAGTCCTAGAAGCTTGGTCGGATGAATCAACTTTTACAGTCTTCCGGGATGCGGTCTATGAAGTGACGGATGGGAATTCGGGACTTAATGCCTCCGAGATTGTTTATCCGGTGGATGGAGCCTGGCCGAATCCACTACAAATGATTGAAAAGCTGCATGAGCAAAATATCAAAATTGTTTTGTGGCAAATTCCTGTCATTAAAGACGCCGGCGAGCATGGTTCCCAAGCTGAAGTGAATTGGAATTACGCAATCGATCACAAAAAAGTGGTTTTGGATGGCAATGGTGAGCCATATCGGGTTCGAGGTTTTTGGTTTCAAGATGGGCTATTACCCGATCTCACAGATCCACAGGTTCGCGCCTGGTGGGGAGAACAACGACGATATTTAGTCGAGGAGTTAGGCGTTGACGGATTCAAGACTGATGGGGGTGAACACGCCTGGGGTGATGATTTGGTCTATCTTGATGGAAATGTGGGTCTCGTAAAGAACAACCAGTTTCCGATTGGGTATGTCCAAACATTTCATGAATTGCTCGCTAAATTTGGAAAACCCGAAGTAACTTTTTCTCGCGCAGGTTTTTCTGGCAGTCAGAAATTTCCTACTTTTTGGGCGGGAGATGAGAATTCCACTTGGCAGGCTTTGCGAGCTTCTGTCACAGCTGGCATCACCGCTTCTGCGAGCGGGTTCTACTTCTGGGGTTGGGACATAGGCGGATTTAGCGGTGAGATCCCTGGAGAGGAGTTGTATTTGCGAGGAGCCGCTATGGCAACTTTCTGTCCTATCATGCAAGTTCACTCTGAGTACAACCATCATCAAATTCCATCAAATGATCGGACACCGTGGAATTTAGCGAAACGTCATCAGAGCCCAGGACTTTTGAATACATTTCGGAAATTTACTGAAATTCGAAGAGCCTTGGTTCCTTATCTCACCACTGAGGCTGCGCATGCAGTTGAATCCGGGCGCCCCTTAATGGCGGGCCTATTTTTCGATTACTTCAGTGACGAGAAGATTTGGGAATTCCCGTATCAATATCTACTAGGTCGTGACTTATTAGTGGCGCCGATAGTGGAAGAGGGCCAGGAAAAGCTGAAGGTTTATCTGCCAAACGGCGAATGGGTCGATCTCTTTACGAAGGAGACGATCTTTGGAGGTCAGATAATCGAAAAGCAGGTTCCCCTCGATCAGATTGCAGTCTTCGTGAAGCGCTCAATTTGGGCAGATTTCAGCGAAATTCTTCCCATCTAATCGGTCATCTCACCAGAAAGCAAAGCCTAACGAGAGGTTTTTAAACCTGCATCCTCTCGTTAGGATTTAACAATGAGCGCACAGATACTTGACGGCAAGGCGACAGCTAAAGCAATTAAGACAGAGTTAGCTGCGATCGTTTCAACGATGAGCAATAAGCCTGGATTAGGAACTGTTCTTGTCGGTGACGATCCCGGTTCGCATTCCTACGTTTCGGGCAAGCACCGAGATTGTGCTGAAGTTGGGATCGCCTCAATTCGAATTGATTTACCTGCAACGGCATCTCAAGCAGATGTGTTAGCGGCGATCAAAGATCTCAACAACTCTCCGGAGTGCACCGGTTACATTGTTCAATTGCCGCTCCCAAAAGGTATTTCAGCTAATCTGATTCTCGAATCGATTGATCCCGATAAAGATGCCGATGGATTGCACCCTTTAAATCTGGGAAAGTTAGTAATCGGCGAACCAGCTCCGCTGCCTTGCACGCCGCGCGGGATTCTTGAACTCTTGCACCGGTATAACATACCTACAAAAGGCGCCGAAGTCGTGATCATGGGCCGTGGATTAACGGTCGGTCGCCCGTTGTCACTACTGCTTACCAGAAAGGGTGATGACGCGACTGTCACCATTACTCACACTTCGACTAAAGATGTTGCATTCCATACTCGGCGTGCAGATATTGTGATTGCGGCAGTGGGTAGTGCCCACATCTTGACTCCCGATATGGTCAAACCTGGAGCAGCCGTACTCGATGTTGGAATTACCCGCACGGATGCGGGCTTACTTGGGGATATTCATCCAGGTGTCGCTGAGGTTGCCGCTTTTATTGCTCCAATGCCTGGTGGCGTAGGTCCAATGACGCGAGCGATGCTCATTACAAACGTCGTAGAAATGGCTGCCCGTGCTAGTAACCCTCGGTAAGAAGCTTCCAAAGCTTCCGGGTTCTGACCGGGTTTGGCGGTTACTCGCAATAGCTTTTGTTGTAATCGGCGTCACAATTGGGATTTTTAGCGCGGTCCGAACCTGTTCAATTCTGGTTTCGATAGGTGGAGCGCTGTACACATATGTTTCTTATACGACTGGCGTCACAAAACGGACTATCGAACTCCTCGTTCCCATGATGTTCACTATCCTGCTTTTTGTAGTGTCTTTCACCTTGCCGCACGCAAAGTAGGATTGGGCGTAGTTTACTTTTACGGAGGATTCCATGGGCAGAGCTGGCAAAGTTACAGTCGTTGGTAGTGGTTTTTATGGTTCTACAACCGCGCTTCGATTGGCCGAATACAATATTTTTGAAACGGTAGTTTTAACGGATATCGTAGAAGGAAAACCCGAAGGTCTTGCACTTGATATGAATCAATCTCGTGCGATCGAAGGATTTGAAACAAAGGTAGTGGGAGCAACCACTACGCCAGAAGGCGTCGGATATGAAGCGACAGCGAATTCAGATGTAGTTGTCATCACCGCGGGACTTCCTCGCAAGCCTGGCATGTCACGGATGGACCTCATTGGGGTAAATGCCGGCATCGTACGTGGCGTCGCTGAAAATATCGCGAAGCATTCTCCACATGCCGTCATTATTGTGGTCTCAAATCCACTTGATGAAATGACAGCGCTCGCGCAGTTGGCCACTAATTTTCCACATCATCAAGTAATGGGCCAAGCTGGAATGCTTGATACCGCTCGCTTCACCAACTTCGTTGCCGAAAAATTGGCGGTCCCAGTCGGATCGGTAAAGACACTTACTCTTGGTTCGCACGGCGACACCATGGTTCCAGTTCCAAGTCGCTGCACAGCGAATGGACAACCACTCACTTCATTGCTTTCTGAAGCCGATATCAACGAACTTGTTGATCGCACGCGCAACGGTGGCGCAGAAGTAGTCGCACTCTTGAAAACCGGTTCTGCTTACTATGCACCTTCTGCAGCAGCTGCCCGAATGGCAAAGGCAGTCATCGAAGATTCTGGCGAGATCATGCCAGTGTGCGCATGGGTCGACGGTCAATATGGAATTAGCGGAGTTTACCTTGGCGTTGAAGCAAAGATTGGACGCACCGGTGTGGTTGAAGTTGTAGAAACTGCGCTTACCGAAAGTGAGATAGCAGCACTCAAAGTTGCGGCCGAAGCCGTTCGCACCAAACAATCAGATGTAAAAGACCTCTAAAAGAATTACCTAGAAGAGACTATTGGGCAGAACTACTCAGAAGAAAGTAGGAAAGTAATGGCGAAGATAAAGGTCACGGGGACCGTCGTAGAGCTTGATGGCGATGAGATGACCCGGATTATTTGGCAATTTATTAAAGAGAAATTGATTCTGCCTTATCTTGATGTAAATCTCGAATATTACGATTTAAGTATCCAAAATCGCGATGCAACAGATGATCAGGTCACCATTGATTCAGCACATGCAATTCAAAAGCATGGAGTTGGAGTTAAGTGCGCAACTATCACTCCAGATGAAGCTCGGGTAGAAGAGTTTGGGTTAAAGAAGATGTGGAAGTCGCCCA
>CAIYQS010000215.1 GCA_903928395.1 uncultured Actinomycetes bacterium
ATCGGAGAATCGGTTCCCATGGAGCCCAGTGGCTCAGCTCCATTTTTTGCCATGGGAGCGATGATGATCCGGAGTTCTTCTTCGGTATACCCAAATGCGCGTTGGCGTCGCAACACCGAAGAGTGTGGATAAATAATGTGTTCCCGAGAAGGTAGATCAGCCAACCGAACTACTCCCTCAGCAAGCCATTCACCATAAGGTTGTGTTGTTGCCAAAGAATCCTTGATCTCATCGTCTTCAATGATTCGACCTTGCTCGATATCGACAAGAAACATCCGCCCAGGCTGTAGCCGCCCTTTGCGAATAACTTTTGCCGGATCAATATCCAAAACGCCCACTTCTGAGGCGAGAATGACTAGACCATCATCCGTTACCCAAAAGCGGGAAGGACGCAAGCCGTTACGATCTAGTACTGCACCAACTTGAGATCCATCCGTAAAGGTCACGCATGCTGGTCCATCCCAAGGCTCCATGAGTGAAGCATGGAAGGCATAAAAATCACGGCGCTGCTGCGGCATTGTGGTGCTGTTTTCCCAAGCCTCGGGAATCATCATCAATATTGAATGTGGGAGGGAGCGACCTGTTAAGTACAAGAGTTCTAGGACTTCATCAAATGATGCAGAGTCACTTCCAGAGTTATCGACGATGGGGAATAAGCGCGAAATATCTCCGGGAATCAATGGACTGGAGAGGAGTGCTTCACGGGCGCGCATCCAATTTCGGTTACCACGCACAGTATTAATTTCACCGTTATGAGCTATATATCGATAAGGGTGCGCGAGTGGCCACGAAGGAAAAGTATTTGTAGAGAAACGTGAGTGAACAAGAGCTAAAGGCGACTTAACGAGCGGGTTGGAAAGATCTGGAAAAAATTCTTCGAGCTGTCCGGTGGTAAGCATTCCTTTGTAAACGATAGTTCTGGCCGATAAAGAAGGAAAATAAATAGGCAATGAATGTTCCACGCGCTTGCGAAAGCAAAAAGCTAAGCGGTCCAGTTCCAGATCGCTTTCCTGGTTGTTGCCTGCGATAAAGAGTTGGACAAAGCGTGGCATAACCGAAAGCGCGGTTGTTCCCAACGAAGAATCATTGGTCGGAAGTTCACGCCAGCCAAGAATGGTCACATTCTCTTCTTTCGCAATTTTGACGATTCCGGCAAGGTCATCAAATTCTTTATCAATAAAGGCAATTCCGGTGGCATACGAACCTAGAGAAGGCAGCGGAAATTCAACTATGCTGCGATAGAACTCATCCGGAATACGGATCAAAATTCCTGCACCATCACCGCTGTCTGGTTCAGCTCCAGATGCTCCACGGTGTTCCAAATTGCGAAGTGCGGTCAGCGCTTGGGCGACAATTTCGTGGGTTGGCTCTTTTTTCAGGGTCGCTATCATCGCAACGCCACATGCGTCATGCTCGTCGGCAGGGTTATATAAACCTTGTGCCTGTGGCAAAGAAGAAAAGAGGGTCACGATCGCTCCTAAAGAACGGTCGGGACGACGGTGGCCCAACGAATATCACCCAGATACGAGATCCCTGAGCAGTGGACAAGACTATCAACTTGAATCGCGGCTTGGAGCCAACTTTCGAAACTTGCCCCGAGATCCCGCTCGGGAATCGATTTACGCGGGGATTAAAGATCCGATTCCCGCGGTAATCGCCATACCAATTCCCCCACCTATCAAGACTCGCAGGACAGTTCGCCGCATAGGCGAACCCGCGAGCTTTGAAGAAATTACGCCGGTACCAAAGAGTCCTACAAATGCGAAGACAATTATCAGCGTGACCTTTGTGGCGGTCGAGCCGACGAGTGCTCCGATAAGTGGAACTGTTGCTCCCAGGGCAAAACTAACTGCCGAGGCAAAAGCCGCCTTGCTGGGTTGTGCTTTGTTATTGTCAAAATGACCAAGTTCATCCCGGAGGTGAGCCGCGAGCACATCTTTTTCAGTAAAAGTTTGAGCTACCTTTTCCGCCAGTTCCCGAGGTAAACCCCGCTCCACGTATATCTGAGTTAATTCTTCAAGCTCACCTTCTGGGTCCTCAGCGAGGTGTTCAATTTCCATCTGACGATCTGAGGCTTCGATGTCGGCCTGCGACTGCACAGATATGTACTCGCCCACTGCCATTGACATTGCGCCTGCTGTAATTCCCGCCAGACCTGCAACAGGCAGAAAACTGGTTCGCCCAGCGGCTGCGACCCCGATCAAGAGCGATGCGTTGGAGACTAATCCATCGTTTGCTCCCAGTACGGCCGCACGGAGCCACCCTGATTTACTTCCGCGGTGGTGCTCATTCCGCTGATATACGGCTTCAATACTCATCCCGTCATCCTATCAATCACGATTGAATCTTGATGGAAAGCGTCTCTCGCCTATACAACAGTCCCACCGATAGCACACCACAGATAATCCCCACCCAAACATTCAAGCGTAAGCCCGCAATGACATGAGCGCGATCAATCCTTAGGGTTTCAATCCAAGTGCGGCCAACACAATACAGCGCGATATAAAGGAGAAAAGTACTCCCGGGTTTCAATCTACGAACCCTCGGCACAAAGAGAATAATGCCAGCGCATATCAAGCACCAGATCGACTCATATAAAAACGTCGGTTGGAAAGTTGCGAAATTCTCAAAACCGAGTGGACGATCCGCTAGCGGAATCTTTAGTCCCCAAGGAAGGCTCGTGGGTCTGCCGAATAATTCGTGATTGAACCAATTTCCCCATCGCCCAATTGCTTGTGCAATAAGAATTCCAGGAGCAAGCGCATCCAGCGCCAATACAAAGGTGATACTCCGATTCGCTTTTTTGAAATAAAGATAGGCAACACCTGTTCCTAAAGCCACCGCGCCCCAAATCCCCATTCCGCCTTCCCAGATCTTGAAGGCATTACTTAATCGCCCGTTCGCGCCGAAATACAACTCC
>CAIYQS010000216.1 GCA_903928395.1 uncultured Actinomycetes bacterium
AGAGAAGCGAGTCCATCCAGATCCGCCTCCTCTGGATCTAACTCGAGAATCACCGGCTGACCCAGTCCCGGCTGAAGTCCTTGTGGCCAATACGCTTCCGCAACCGCCAAAATTTCGTTAGTGCGGGGATCGACTATCTCCACATCCCTGGCTGGTGTAACTACTCCATATTGCTCGAGATCCTTGATCAGTGAATCTATTTCGGTCTGGCGGTCATCGATGTCAATATCCACTACCTGACTCAACTTGGGTAATTCCAAAACAGTGGCCTCGTGAGAAAGCAAGGAGTCTAGAAACTCATTGGAAGCTGCTGCTAACAACTCACGGCGCTCGGCGAGGAATTCACGATAATTCTCAACTTTCCAAAGGTCTGGGTTCATGGGAATCCACTGCGATTTTAATGCCGATTCGTATCCAAGCTTGCTCTTGATTTCGGCAAAATATTCTTCCGGTTGACGGTTCGTAATCTTCAAATTGCTTTCCTGAGTAAGGAAACAAAAATTGGCAACAGCATTTATTTCGCCTCGTTCGTATCCGGCCGCCTGCAAAACTTGCTTCGGGAATATGTGATGTACTTGAAGGCTAGACAACTTGCCCAACAGGTGAGTGTGAAGGGGAATTCCAGTTAAAAGGTCCTTCGCTTGAGTCACTCGTGTAAGTAAGTAGAGCATTGGATAGAAACGAGAACCCATGGTATTTACTCGGAAATCTGAAGGAGAAACGGTCAATTTTCCCCCTCTACTTCTCGCCAAATTTTGAATTAAGCCATCCAGCCCATCTCGTTTTAAAACTTCATAATCCTGCGCGAGCGTTGATTCGGTCGAACCTGCGTATCGGCCGATCAAACTCGAATGAATATACCAATAGAGCGCCTTGTCCTGATCTGATTTACTCTGAAATGAACCACCGGACTTGCTCAAGTGAAGAGAGAGAACCGGGAGTGCAAATCTCCCCATCAGCACCCGATCATGATCCAACCCAAGCCGTCCCGAAACAAGATTTAGGAGCGAATCAACAAACTTAATTGACGAGTCCAAAGATTCCTGGAAGTCCTTCGTTGAAACTTCGTCCAGATGGGCGAATTGAGCTCTCCCTGTCGCGACCGCATTCACATTTCTCAATAGCCAGTCCAAGCTAAAGTTAAAACCACCATTACTCCATACTCCCATTTGGCTCCGCATTTGATTTCGAATTTCCGGACTCTGAGCGGAGATTTTTGCCAGTGCCAAGTCACCCTTACTCAACTTCGTTCCACCCGAATTAACTCTGTTAAAAATATCTACAACCACGTCTGTAGTTTTGTCAGCACCGACAATTTTCTCAAGGTGGAAGTCGCGCATCATGACGTTATACAACTGCGAAATTCTCGCAATGTAGGTAGCAAACAATTCATTGTTATTCATTGCCTGAAAAGCAGGGATAAATGGTTGAATTCCTTTCTGAAAGAGCAAAGTCACATTGATCCAGGTGGGTACATCCTTCATTTTCAAGGGAGCAAAGAATTCGAAAACTTCATCCTCAACGTTAAAATAAAGTCCCAAAAAAGCTTTCTCATCGCCTTCGAAAAACTGAGGAGCTTTTCCGCGTGCTACCCCATAAAGGGTGGTTAGCCTCTGCTGACCGTCTAGGAGCAGAGTTCGATTGCCACCGATACTCACCCCGCCTCGGACTTCACCAGCCATGGCTTCCGTTTCCCAGACCAGCAGGCTACCTACCGGATAGTCGAGGTACAGGGAACGCAACAGACCACGTACCTGATCGCGATTCCAGACATAACCCCTTTGAAATTCTGGAAGAAGCATTGTCTCGTTATCGATTTGACTAAGCAGAGCCTGAAGTTGTGTCATAGGGAGAATCTATATCTGTGGTTTGTCATTGGCTAGGCCTAGCGGGGCGGCACTTATTTTTGTCAGTTGGGGCTGGTAGAAATGGGCATTCTAACGATGGAGGCCTCATGACCCTTACATATCGATCTTTGGCACGGCTCGGCAATTCAACCGAGGACGTGAAGCACCTCGTTGAAGAACAGTTCCGCAGGTGGCTCCATGACGATCCAGTAGTAACTCCGCGAAGGTTTAATGCAGATTTACTTGAGTCAAACGCAACGACACTCTTCAACGCTAAGGCTGACGTTGTTCTGATCGACAAAGAAGAAAAGGATGGGTCACGAACACTGCATGCTCGTTTGACCGAAGTAAAGGAGGACGGTGGGCAGGAGATGAAGTGGGTTTCCTCATTTACGCTTCACCAGGCTCACTCGAGGCCGACTGAAAGCTACTTCCTTTACGAAACTGATAGCCCCAATAAACTCGATCCACGAACGGGCCTCAGAAGGCCAGTCGTAGCGGGAAACCCAGGACTTCTAAGGCGCTTGATAGAGCTAGAAGAAATTTTGCTATTCGATGGTGAACACGCACGGCTGTCCGTCGAGCCCCGGACCATTGATGTTCAGGAATGTGATCTGCTTCTAGATATTGCCTGTGACCCGACCCGCAGGGGTGCTCTGGTATTGCTCGGGACAGATGAAAGTTCCCCCTTCCCGGCTCAATATGCAAATGGAAAGCGACTTTTTCAAGGACTCTTTGGCATTGCTACCAGCTTTGTTCTCACCCCTGAGGCCACCCAAACCTTTAACACAACTATTGGCACCTGGCATTCAGTGCTGCCGGGGAGTGTGCGAAGTTACTTCCCGGAGGTAGATCCTGCGATCACCTGGGACGCGAAAAGACATCCATTTGTAAAGAGAGAGAAGATTGAGCAGTTGGGAGACAGAGTCGTCAAGAGCATGTTAACAAGCACGACCCGACAACTAAATTTGGATGCGCCTTTACCTCGAAATGTTCAACGGGTGGAAGATCGAATGACTTTGCTTCAGAATGAGGTAATAATCAGCGGAAAAAGGATTTTTGCTTTTGATCAGCCAGAATTCACACCCGCAGCGCAAGAGAAATTGGTTTCGGACGTTGAAGCGTTTCTTGAAAA
>CAIYQS010000217.1 GCA_903928395.1 uncultured Actinomycetes bacterium
GATGACGGAGTCATGACCGGGACAAGCTTCGCGGCCGCAGCCGATTCTTATCACGCTGCCAATCCGACTCATCGAATTTTTGCGAGAGTAGCGACCGCGGGAACAACTAATTTAGGAATCATTGACGACCTCGATGGAGTCGGCTTGGCCGCCCAAGAGCGCAATATTTGGTTCCATGTGGACGGCGCTTATGGTTTGGCCGCGCTGTGTGCTCCAAGCGTTCGCCCCCTCTTTAACGGAGTTGAGCGAGCTGACTCGTTGATTGTTGATCCACACAAATGGCTTTTTGCTCCCTTTGATGCTTGTGCACTTATCTATCGTGATCCGACGGTTGCTAAACGCGCACACACCCAACACGCCTCCTACTTAGATACCTTGGAAGACCCCAACGAATGGAACCCTTCTGATTACGCCGTGCATCTGACCAGGCGTGCCCGAGGTTTGCCTTTCTGGTTTTCGTTGGCAGCCAATGGAACTCGCGAATACTCGGAAGCGATGCAACAGACACTTGATATCGCCCAGCATGCGGCGCAGCTAGTGCGGGATCACCCACACTTGGAGCTCATTCACGCTCCGCAATTGTCGATTGTGGCGTTTAAGCGCATTGGCTGGAGTGCTGTCGATTATGAGCGTTGGAGTGACAAATTGCTTGCGGATCAAATTGGTTTCGTTGTCCCGTCATCACATAAAGGTGAACCAATCCTTCGTTTTGCGATCGTCAACCCGTGGACGACTGAGAAAGATATTGCCGAAATCTTGGCGACACTTTAAGAAAATTAACGATCTAGCACATTCTTATTGCGATCGTACTTTTTCCCGGTTCGCTTGAAAGCAATTGCGCTCAACGCCTCGAGCACAACGCGGTTTGCCAAAATTGCGGTGATATCTGCGGTATCAAATGGCGGGGCAACTTCAACTACATCCATACCTACAACTGGCAATTCCAAACATATTCGTCTGACTGCCTCAAGGAGCTCCCGACTTGTTAAACCCCCAGGCTCTGGCGTTCCAGTACCCGGCGCCATCCCCGGATCAACCACATCAATATCCACTGACAAGAAGACTCCGTCACATTCATCAATTAAAGTCTTGAAAGATTCGTCAAGGACGACATCTAGTCCACGATTGTGGATCTCAGTCATTTCGTACGAGCGCATGCCCTGATCCCGCATCCATTTGAATGTGATGTCATCTGGCCAATACCCACGTAGACCAATTTGAAGGAAACGATCTCCCCGAACTGCCCCGCTGTTAATTAACTGCCGCATCGGAGTTCCATGACCGACCAACGCGCCAAATTGAGATTCTGCAGTATCAGCGTGCGCGTCAAAGTGAATCATCGAAATTTTGCCCTTGCCACGATGATTGGAAATACCTGTCACATCCGCAGAAGCTATCGAGTGGTCTCCGCCTAGAACAACAGCGAAGGCTCCAGCACGTGAAATTTTCTCGGTGGCTTGTTCTAATACCTTGAGCGATGAAACTAAATCGTGACCGGGCATCATTAAATCTCCAGCATCAACAACTTTGAGATCTTCGAGGGCATCGACGCGCAACGCCAGATGAGGGCGCTCGGCATCATGGGGAAGGTAATCCCCACCACGGATTGCTTGCGGGCCGAATTTTGCGCCAGATCGATGAGAAGTTCCAGAATCAATAGGAGCACCAAGAATTACTACGTCAGCGTCGGCGTATGAAGCGGGGATATCGAGATCGCATTGAGGTACGCCGAGGAAGGTAAAAGACGGTCCGTACATATTTCCCAAGTTGGCCATGCGTTAAATCTTATCGCACCCCTGCATTCTTATGACCCTACTTATGATCCTATGGTCTTGTGGCTTGCATTATCGAAAGCCGTCGAATATACGATTTGTTCGGCCTGCGATAACTCACGAAAAACGTGCATGTTCTTCCACATGGCTGCGTCCGGAAATATTAATTTGTTTTTCACTTGAGCTGGATTGATTTTTTCCATTGCTTGCTGCGCACCCATAACTGGACAGATGTAATTAATGTAATTTGCCAGGCGCGCAGCAACGACTGGATCGTAGTAATAATTAATAACTGCCGCTGCATTGACCTTGTTAGGCGAGTGAGCGGGAATCATCATATTATCCGTCGAGAACGTTCCACCAGAATCTGGGATAGCAAATCCAAAGCGATTTGAGTTCTGAGCATTGAGCTGGTTGATGTCGCCAGACCAACCCATAACAGCAACCGCATCTCCACTGACCAAATCCGCTTGATAACTTTGTCCTTTTACTTGGCGAACAAATCCGTCGTGAACCATTTTCTGCAAGTAATCAATTGCATTCATGAATTTGTCTTGGCTAAACGGTTTGGTGATATCTACCCCCTGCCACAACATGATCAAACCAGCGGTATCACGCATATCGGACAAAACTTCAATTTTGCCTTTGTTAGCAGGAGCAAATAACTGCTCCATGGTGTGAATTCCTTTGGAGTTGTGCTTAGTATTCCAAGCAAATCCAGCAACAACCCCCGCCCATGGCAAGGAGTAGTTACCTCCTGGATCTTCCGGACGATTGAGCAGGAACGGGTGAACATTCTTTTTGTTCGGTACTTGGGCGTTATCGAACTTGGCGAGGAACTTTGCGTTAATCCAACGGCTCACCGTCCAGTCCGAAAGAACCACAATGTCATAACCGATATCTTTCATTAATCGAAGTTGAGGCGTGACTTTTGATGTAAAGGTGTCGTTATCATCGATGACGTCAAAGTAATTAACCGGGATGTGAGTCTTCTTTGTAAAATCGATCAGCGTTGGATAACTCTTAGTTTTTTTGTCGTAATCCAGGTACAGGGGCCAATTGGCAAATCGGACCGCTTTTTGTGTTGAAGCCGCTCGTGCCTGATCGATACCAATAGTTTCAGACATTCCCAGAAAAGCAGCGACACTCAATCCACTCGCCGCTTTAATCAAATCGCGCCTTGAGAATTCAAGAGCCACGGCGCGTCACCTCTTTGAACTTTTGGTGCGATCCTTGAACCGCATTCCATTGATTCCTAAGACTACGCCACTATTGCCTTATTCGTTCCTTCAAATAGTTCAAGTGTGCTCATTTGAGTGCTAGCGCACTCCTGCACGCTTACGACCAACGAATTGACCCACCAGAACGATGATAAGCGCGATCAAAAACATCGATGAACCTATGACATTGGCTTGCGGCGGTAGTCCTCGTTGCGCTGATATGTACACAAACTTCGGAAATGTATTGACATCACCCGAGTTGAAGTTCGTGATGATGAAATCATCAAAGGACAAACTAAAAGCTAAAAGTGCTGCGGCGGCAATTCCAGGAGCAACAAGTGGCAAAGTCACGCGACGGAAAGTTTCGCGTTCATCGGCATACAAATCCATCGCCGCTTGCTCAAGTCTAGGATCTAAACTCGCAATGCGAGCCTTGACGGTGACGACAACAAATGAAATGCAAAACATCACGTGAGCAATGACGATCGTCCAGAATCCCGGATTAAATCCAAAACTAATAAACATAGTGAGGAGAGATGCACCCATGACGATCTCTGGAGTTGCCATGGGTAGAAAAATTAAAATATTAACAATTGAACGACCTTTAAACGCATACCGCCCCATCGCAAACGCCATCAGCGTGCCCAATATGGTTGCGAAAAACGTTGCCAATACTCCGATCTTGAGTGAGTTGCCGAGTGCATTGCATACATCAGGTGCTCCACAGGGATTGAGCCAATTGTTCCAAGTGAATCCAACCCATACTAAATTGCTCTTGGTCGAAGCATTAAATGAAAATGCGATCGTATAAATGATTGGAATAAAAAGGTAGGTAAATCCCACAAAGGCGTAGATTCGAATGAGGTTGCGAGAAAACCAGCGCGTGGCTCGATTCATACCAACTCCTCGGTACCAGCGCGTTTAACGTAGGCCATCACGAGAATCAAGATAGTGACCATCAAAATTAACGAGAGCGCGGCCGCACCTGGGTAGTCAACTATTTCCAAGTATCTGGCTTCAATGACATTTCCTATCATCTTGGTTCCAGGGTTACCTAAGAGTTCGGCATTTATGTAATCACCTGCAGCCGGAATGAAAGTCAGTAAGGTTCCCGCTACAACACCGGGCATCGAAAGCGGGATGGTGACCTTGCGGAAGGTAGTCAACGCATTCGCGTAAAGATCGCCGGAAGCCTCCATCATGCGGATGTCGATTCGCTCCAAACTCGCATAAAGCGGCAACGTCATAAAAGGCAAGAAGTTATACGTTAGTCCCGCCACTACTGCAAAGGGTGTCGCGGTCAGATGTCCTTGTGCTCCAATAATGTGTACGAAGCGCAAGAATTTTATAACTAAGCCTTGCTCCCCCAATATTTGCTCCCAGGCGACGGTACGGAGCAAAAATGAACAGAAAAACGGAGCAACAATCAAGACCAATAGCGTGTTCTTCCAGCGACCAGATTTAAAGGCAACGGCGTAAGCAAGCGGATAGGAAATGATGAGCGCAAAAACTGTAGCCAGGAATGCGTATTCAAAGGAGCGAATTAGCTGAGCTTTAGAAGAAGTAATAGCATCAATAAAGTTTGAGAAGCGATATGTCTGCACATAGGTGCCGATTCCAAAGCCCTGAGTTTGAGTCGATGTACTAATCAGTTGATAGATAGGTACTAGAAAGAAAATAACTAGCCAGATAATTCCTGGAGCTAGCAACCAATAAGGAAGCAACTTCTTCTTGGTGATTAAAGGCTTCTTTTCATGCGCAGTCGCGTGAAGTAGCGCGGTGCTCATTCGCTATCCGGATTCGCTTCCGAGCCTGCGGTGGCATCTTGGTCACCAGCCAATCCAAAGGTAAAAATCGACTCCCATGACATGATTACTGGATCGCCCTTTGCTAGCGGAGGCGTTCCATCGTCATTCTGTTCAAAGACCATTAACTCTTGACCCCAAGGCATCTCTACTTGATATTGAGTACTAACGCCAATATATGAAGCGTCAGAGATGACTCCACCTTCCAGAATATTTCCGTTCATAGCGGAACCGGCCGGCGCAATTCGAATCTTTTCTGGTCGGATTCCCACCAACACCGACGAATCGTGCGCATGGTTTCGGGCAGCGGGTAGCGCGAGTTTTGTTCCAAAGACATCTACAACCCCGGCCTCACCTGCGCGTTCGATGATCGACCCTTTGATGAGGTTGGATTGCCCCAGGAAGTTTGCCACAAAGGCAGTTCGTGGATTGTCATATAAATCTGCAGGACTTCCCATCTGCTCGATTTTGCCCTCGTTCATCACAGCAATGGTGTCCGCCATAGTCATGGCTTCCTCTTGATCGTGCGTTACGTGCACAAAGGTGATGCCGACTTCGGTCTGAATCCATTTGAGTTCTATCTGCATCGCACGGCGAAGTTTTAGATCCAAGGCCCCAAGAGGTTCATCCAGTAATAGCAGCGCTGGTCGATTGACTATTGCGCGTGCCAATGCGATGCGTTGCTGCTGACCACCAGAAAGTTGATTGGGCTTACGGGTTGCCAAGTGGGTAAGTTCAACGAGTTCGAGTGCCTTTTGAACTTGAGCATCTACATCCTTTACGCCTCTACGCCGTAATCCAAAAGCTACATTTTCATATATCGAGAGGTGAGGAAAAAGTGCGTAATTCTGAAAAACCGTATTAACAGGGCGCTTATATGGTTTTTCGTAAGTGATTTCAGTATTGCCGATAAATATCGAACCGGAGGAAGGCTCTTCGAGCCCGGCGACCATCCGCAGCGTGGTTGTCTTTCCACAACCTGAAGGTCCGAGGAGCGCAAAAAACGATCCCTCGGGAATTACTAAATCCAAGTCATCTACCGCAACAAAATCTCCGAAACTTTTAGTGAGATTCTTGAGCGTCAGATCACCATGAGCTGAGGTTGAAGCATCAACCACTATGCGTTACCGCTTGCCTTTTGAAAAGCGGTTGAAAATGAAATCTGCTCCGCCTGCGATAAGGGGTGGAATACATGCAACTTCTTCCACATCGCATCGTCCGGGAAAATCAATTTGTTATGTACTTGCGCAGGGTTGATCTTTGCCATTGCTTCCTGAGCACCTGAAACTGGGCAAATGTAATTAATGTAATTGGCAACTCGAGCAGCTACGACGGGGTCGTAGTAATAATTAATAACTGCCTCTGCACTGACTTTATTTGGCGATTGGGCAGGAATCATCATGTTGTCCGTAGTGAACGTGCCGCCCGAATCTGGAATGGCAAAGCCAAATTGGTTGGAGTTTTGGGCATTGAGTTGGTTGATATCTCCTGACCATCCAATCACCGCAACCGCATCCCCACTGATCAAATCTTCCTGATAACTTTGACCTTTCACCTGGCGAATGAAGCCATCATGAATCATCTTCTGCAAATAATCGATTGCATTCATGAATTTGTCTTGACTAAATGGCTTTGTTATATCCACTCCTTGCCACATCAAAATCAAGCCCATCGTGTCACGCATTTCGGAAAGGACTTCGATCTTTCCTTTATTGGCAGGTGCAAATAATTGCTCCATCGTGTGAATCCCTTTAGGAGTGTGCTTGGTATTCCAAGCAAATCCCGCAATAACTCCTGCCCACGGCAATGAGTAATGGCGTCCTGGATCTAGCGGCCGATTGAGCAAGAATGGCAAAACATTCTTCTTGTTAGGGATCTTGGCATCGTCAAATTTTGTTACATATCCGCCATTTATCCAACGACTGGCCATCCACTCGGTAAGAACCACGATGTCGTAACCAATATCTTTTTTAAGTCGAAGTTGAGGTGTGACTTTTGCGGTAAATGTGTCGTTGTCGTCGATGACTTCCATGTATTTAACCGGGATCCCGGTCTTTTTAGTGAAATCAACAAGAGTCGGGTAGTTCTTCGCCTTATTGTCATAATCTAAATAGAGCGACCAGTTTGCAAATCTAACCGCCTGTTTGCTCGAGGCAGCCTGAGCCGCATCCAATCCAGTAGCACTAGTCAATCCCAGAACAGAAGCGGCACTTAAACCGCCTACCCCTTTGATTAAATCGCGCCGAGAGATTTCAAGAGACATGACGAGCCACCCTTTCGAAGTTATGGAGCGATCCTAGAACCGCTCACCACGAGTTACAACGACTAACGCTTTATGCCTTCGACAGATTCTTCCCTGATGTGCCAACTTGTTCCATACGACTCTAGCAATTCTAAATAAGGTTTTGCTGGGAACCACTCTGGACCGTTTACTCCCACGGGCTTCCAGTCACCTCGCTCGATGAGTTCGAGGGCAATAAGTGGGTTGATCGCTGTTTGCCAAACTACTGCCTGGTCGCCGTACTCCCCCATAGAAAACGCGTTGTCCACCACGTTATAGAGATATACAGCCTTGGGATTACCAGACTTATCTAATCCTTTAACTTGTATCCCGGCGCACGTTTTACCCGACATCATTGAACCAAGAGTTGCGGGATCGGGAAGCAAAGCGGCAAGAACATTTCGTGGCGAAACGCTGACTCCCTGAACCGAGACTGGATCTGTACGATCCAATCCAAGGGTGTGAATAGTCTTAAGAATTGATATGAAATGACTACCAAGTCCATATTTGAAGGCCACTTTGCCAGCAGCTATCTGGCGCGGAATCAAAGCAACTTCTTCGTGCTCAACGTTTACGCATTCAACTGGCCCGATTCCATCAGGAAAATCAAAACTCTCCAGATCTGAAAATGGTTCAGTGGTATACCAAC
>CAIYQS010000218.1 GCA_903928395.1 uncultured Actinomycetes bacterium
CCTAGAAAGCAGAGGTGAAATCGCACACAAGCAGCACAAACCACGCTAAAACTGGCGGAGGGCGTGGGATTTGAACCCACGAAGGTTTCCCTTGCCGGTTTTCAAGACCGGTGCACTCGGCCGCTATGCGAGCCCTCCGTGGGCAAACTTACTGGCACTTATGGGGTCAGGCAAAATTCAATTAGTAGTAAGGTCGGATCAAAAGGAGATTGATGATGAATAACCCAAACCTTGTAGTAGTCGTTGGTGCTGGTCCGGGAGTTGGCGCCGCCGTTGCAAAAGCCTTTGCCCAAAAAGGACATCTGTTGCTCTTGGTAGCAAGAAGTGCAAGTAAATTGGAGGAAATTGCGACCGACCTTCGCGGATCGGGAGCCGTTGTCACCATTGCGGCAGCTGATGCTGCTGTACCTGGGGCAGTTGCAGAAGTCATTAATAAAATTGAAGTGCCAATTTCTGCGCTGGTTTACAACGCCGCCGCCTTTGGTGGATCTTTACTCACGACAGATCCAGAACATATTCGAGCAGCAAATGAAGTGAATTTACTCAGTTTAGTAAGCGCCACAAAAGCCGCATTGCCAAAACTCAAAGCAGGTTCGGGGATGGTTTTAGTTACTGGCGGTGGCTTCGCGCTTCATCCATCAAGTGATTACGGTGTTCTTTCGGTTGGAAAAGCTATGAATAGGACAGCGTCGATCTTACTTGCGCAGGAATTGAAACCAGAAGGCGTTCGAGTTGCCACGGTGATAATTGCGGGAATTGTCGCTCCCGGAACTCCATTTGATCCCGCATTAATCGCACAGACTTATATTGAGATTTTTGAAAACGTTGAAAGCCCAATCGAAACGGTATTTAAAGGAGTTACCGCTTAAGCCGGAAGTGTGAGCAGTTCTTCAATCACAATTGCTACACCATCAAGATGGTGAGCCTCCGCTACATACTTTGAGTATTTGGGTGCATCGGGATGACCGTCGGTCATGGCCCATGAGCGATCTGCCCACGAAAGCATCGAAAAATCATTTGGGTTATCACCAAATGTAACGACGTCCTTCGAGGTAAAGCCCATGCGGCTGGTTAGCTTTGCAAGTGTCTGTCCTTTACTAACCCCAAGAGCCGAAATTTCAAGCAATGACTCATTGGCATTGGAATGGGTGATCGTCACTAAATCACCTACTTCGTGCTGAGCTATTACAAGCAGTTCATCCGAGGTGTGCTCGAAATCTGAGCAGCGAGCTAACATCTTAAAAGCCGGTTTTAATAACTTTTCCTCAATCCTTTGCACTGGAAAAATATCAACGCCGACATCCCAGCGTGGAATATAAGCTTTTTCGTGGTGAAATTCTTCGCCATACTCTGTTGCAAAAGATAGGGAAGGGACTGCGGCGCGCATTCGCTTTACAAATTCAAATTGAATATCAAGTGGAATTAACCATTCCTCCAACACAATTTCATTGATTAAGTCATAGTGCATCGCGCCATTTGCGCAAATTGCATTTCCAAATCCAAACGCCTCTTTGATCTCAGGCATCCAGCGTGGCGGACGACCCGTAACAAAAAATATCTCTATTCCCGCTTCGCGCGCAGCAGTAAAAGCTTCGATTGTGCGCCTAGTAATTCGCTCATACGATGAAACTATCGTTCCATCCAAATCGGTGGCGATAACCTTGGGACGCATACCAACTATGCCGGAAGTAATCGGTCAACTCCTAAGAAGGGGCGAAGTGCGGCGGGAACCATGACCGATCCATCTGGTTGTTGATGATTCTCTAAAATCGCAACAATCATTCGAGGAATTGCCACGAGCGTTCCATTGAGAGTGGCAACTGGTTTTGTGCTTTCGCCATCGCGATATCGAATATTCAAACGCCGCGCCTGAAACTCGGTGCAATTTGAGGTGCTTGTAACCTCACGGTAAGCATTTTGTGTCGGTATCCATGCTTCGATATCAAATTTGCGAATTGCGCTAGCGCCTAGATCACCTGAAGCAACATCTATAACTCGATAGGGAATTTCCATCGCGTTGAGAAAGTCTTTTTCCCATTGCAACAACTTCTGATGTTCGGCGAGCGCATCTTTTGGCTCACAGAAGATGAACATTTCAACTTTATCAAATTGATGAACGCGGATAATTCCACGAGTATCTTTGCCATACGTGCCAGCTTCTCGTCGAAAACATGTTGAATAGCCCGCATAACGCAAGGGCAATCCATCGATGACTTCATCCATGTGATACGCAGCGAGAGGCACTTCGCTGGTACCAACCAAGTAATAGTCATCTTCTTCTAAGTGATAAACGTTTTCTGCTGCTTGACCTAAAAATCCCGTGCCTTCCATTGCTGGTGGATTGACCAAGACCGGAGGAATAACGGGGGTAAATCCGGCTTTGGTAGCGGAACTTATTGCGTAATTGACTAGCGCAAATTCCAATAGCGCACCAACGCCAGTTAAGTAGTAGGAGCGTGAACCAGATACTTTGGCCCCGCGCTCTGTATCAATTGCTTTTAATATTTTGCCAAGTTCGACATGGTCCTTGGGCTCAAAACCAGCCGCCGCAAAGTCTCTCGGCGTACCAATATGTTCGAGCACAACAAAATCAGCTTCGCTTCCGACCGGGGCTTCTGGGCTAATCAAATTATGAATCTGCAAGAGTGCCGCGTTAGCCGCTACTTCGGCTTCGGCCCTAGCCGAATCCGCGAGCTTTACTTTGCTCGATAACTCTTTTGCGCTTTCAAGCAACGCCGCTTTCTCATCGCCTTTGGCCGCTCCTACAGATTTCGAGAGAATGTTCTGCTCGGCACGCAGGGCTTCAAATGTTGTTATCGCTGTTCGTCTCGCTTCATCGAGCGCAAGGAGCTGATCTACGATTTCGACGCTTTCGCCTCTCACTTTTTGCGAAAGTCGCACCCGCTCTGGGTCATCACGAAGAATCTTTAAATCAATCACGGGACTAGCCTACCGATTCGTGGCTCTTGGGTATGAACCCAGAATCCGAATATCCTCACAGATTGAACGCAAACCTAAGATTGATTGCGCAACTGCGGGATCATTTTGATGACCTTCAACATCGATGATGAAATGGTAGTGCCCCAATTCGCGACCGGTTGGGCGACTTTGAATAAAAGAGAGGTTCACATCATTCTTCGCAAATTCCGTCAAGATTTCCAACAACGCACCCACGTGGTCAATATCAATATATGCGACGAGTGAGGTCCGATCATTGCCCGTCGATTCCGGAATCACACCAGGCTTCCGCGCTAGAACAAAGCGTGTAACCGCAGCCTCGTTATCGCCAATGTTTTCGGCGACCACGGCCAGGTCATACTTATCTGCTGCTATTTTTGCGGCGATCGCAACATCCCAATTTCCATCCTTGAGTCCTTCGGCTGCGGCAGCCGTTGAGGGCGTCGTGACGATTTCGGCTCCCGGAAACTCGCGAGCAATAAATGCGCGGCACTGTGACTCGGCATGCGGGTGGGTGGCGATCCGGTTTACTTTCTGACCCACATTTTCGGGCAA
>CAIYQS010000219.1 GCA_903928395.1 uncultured Actinomycetes bacterium
CTCTGGTTGGGTATAGAGAAGCGTACCGAACATCTGTTCGAATAGCGAGGACACGCCGAATTCTTTAGAGCAGAGTGAGGCCTGATTTGAGTTCTTCGTATCGCGCGGAATGAGTTGAATTAGCCCCCGCAATAACCAACCGCTTATCCCGCGAAAGTTCGCCATGCACGATCGTGAAATCGCGCGGACGTAAACCGAACGCGGTGGCTAACTCTTTCATAACAGCGGCATTTGCCTTGCCATCGACAGCCGGTGCTTGTACAGCGACCACCAATCGCGGTGGATCCCCCGCTGTTCCACCAACTTTGTTCCGCGACGCATTAGGTCTTACTCGAATTTCTATCAATAAATCGGCCATGCTCTTAGCGAAACTTTGCTGGCATTTCTGGGTTGTGTGCCACGACTGCTTTCCAAATATCTCCCGGCTCAAAGCCCCGAGTGAGCGCTTCATTCACTGTCATCCCGCCGAGTTCGGCGTGAACGATGTCTCTGGAGTAAGTGTCTGAGTCGCTGAAGTAGTCAGAGAGTCGGGAGCGGAGCTCGGTAATTCGCATCGCCATTAATTACTGGGCCATTTGCTAGAGAGCACGTGCCATTTGGTCGGCTTGTTTGGCACTTCCTGCGAGTGAGAGCGGCGATGCAATCTGGCCAATCAACCAATGGAGGACTACGCCAGCGGACTCTCCAAAGATAGCTATCAGCGATTCTTTTACCAACGTCCAGAGCGGGTGATCTGTGACCGTGACGAATTTTGCGATGTCGAGCGGATCGGTTTGAACCATTTTTCGCAGCGCCGGGTCTTTAGAAATCTCTGTAGAAAGAAGGTAGAGCGCGTCGCGTTTGGTTGGTGCTTTCTTCGCTAACTCAAATAACCGAAGAATTTCGGAGTGAATTAAGGAGAGCATCATCTCTTCTTTATCGCTGAAATGGTTATACACAGTGGCGCGAGAGACTTCTGCGCGAGCGGCAATATCGAGCATATTAGATTCGTATGACCCCACCTCGGTGATCACAATCTTTGCACCAGAAAGAATCGCGCTACGCGAGCGATTGTTGGTAGCCATAATGGAATAGAGCGTGAGATATAACTCGCGTTAAAGCTAGTTACGCGGCGTCATCCACAACTGTGAGGGTAGGAGTTTCGTGAACTTTGATTTGGGCGTTGACGCTCTGCAAGACATCACCAAGTGAAATATCAAGCGCGCTGCAGATGGAATTTAAGAGTTCTGAAGAGGCTTCTTTTTGTCCACGCTCAACCTCTGAGAGGTAACCCAGTGAAACGCGTGCGCTTTTTGCGACATCACGCAAAGTTCGGCTCTGCTGCATGCGATAAGTGCGCAGCGCCAAGCCGATATGAGAGCGGAGAAGAATCACGGGATAAGAATACGGGTAAAGGCAGCTAAAGCGCTCTCTATAGTTGCGTGGCGAACGTCGGTACGGTCGCCCGCGAGCGCAAGCGATATCGCAGAGGTCCCAAATTTGCTATCAATTGCAATCCAGACGGTTCCGGCCTTCTGACCATAAGCTCGGCCTGGACCAGCCACGCCAGTAGTAGCTATCGAATAATCGGTCTTAAATTGCGCTCTAGCCTGTTGCGCCATCATTGTGGCGACTTCTTCGGCGACTGCGGTGTGCTTGGTCAGCATTTTCTTGGTAATTCCGAAGAATTTCGTTTTGCTTACATCGCTGTAAGTAATTAGTCCTCCCTGAAATACCGCAGATGAACCCGGAACCGAGGTGAGCGATTCGCTCAATCCTCCCCCGGTGATTGATTCCGCGGTTGAAAGCGTCAGCCCTTTGCGCTTCATGTATTTGATGATTGTTGCTGCGAGCGGGTCAACGCTCACTGGCGAGCACTTTCTTAAAGTAATCCACTCCAGTTACTAGGGTGATAGCAATTGTGGCCGCCATAAAAATGTCGCGCGGTACGTGCAACCAGGTGGGAAGCGGAAGAATGTAGAAGCCAATTCCAAAACCCTGCATCATGGTCTTTAGTTTGCCACCTTTACTAGCGGGAATGACACCCCCTCGGATGACCGCCAAACGAAGAAGAGTGACCGCAATTTCACGGAACAAAATGACGATCGTGACCCACCACCAAAGTTTGTCTTGGATTGAAAGTCCGATCATCGCGGTTCCAATTGCCGCCTTATCTGCAACGGGGTCCAAAAAGGTGCCAAAACTAGTTACTTGATTCCGCGACCTAGCAAGACGTCCATCCATAAGGTCGGTGACTCCAACAAGGAAAAATCCGATCCAAGCGATAATGCGCCACAGGGAAGTATTTCCGCCATCCTTAAAGAGCGCATAAGCACAAAATGGAAGCGCGAGCACCCGCACGATGGTTAACGCATTTGGAAGGTTAAGCGTCTTACCGGACTTGGTACTCATTGGCGCCATGGTACCTGCCTAGCAAGCAGATTTCGGTTTGATTAACCTTGTGCTGAAGCTCCAGGTCCATATTGAAGATGAACTACCTCGCCGATTGTCCCGGGAGCACCCGCATCGGTGCCGTTTACGTTCATATCAACCGCGCCAGCATTGCCAATCGTGAAATTAATGAGCTGACTATCATCAAATGAACGCGACGTGCCATTTGGCATTGTTCCGCTAAATATCAAGGTTCCAGCGCTATCAGTCACTGCTAGCCAGGTGGCGCCAGCATTTGTTGTCACAACCACGGCGACTGGGGTTGTCTTGGTGGCTACCGCTGTAGTTCCATCAGGAGTACCAGAAGTAGTCGATGTGGTTGTTTGAGATTGAGTCGCTGAAGTTGTAGCGCTGACTTTAATTGGAGTTTTCTTTGCGGGATGGATAAAGGACCCAACCGTAGGAATAGCGATCAGGATAACCACGACTGCAGCAGCAACCTTTGCCATGGCTCCGAATGAGACTTTTTTGCGCGGGCGACGAACAGTGGTGACATTATTTTCGCTCAGCAAATCGATCATTGGACGATTAAAATCTTGGTTCATTGCGTTGAACTCGTCAACTAATAATTCACCATTAGCGTGTAGGACTCGGGCGATGTTGCGAATATGTCCGCGCGCATAAGCCAATCCACCCGAAGAAAGAAAATTATCATTTTCTAAATCATTGAGGACGCGACTTCGGATGCAAGTTTGCGCGACAAGTTCATCAATAGACATGCCGACAGACTCTCGGGCCTGACGGAGCAAAATTCCTACTGACATGCGTGCCTCATTTTTTTGATTGCAGCCGATTAACGGACCGGACCACAATCGTTGGGAAGGTGAGGAGCCAAGAATAAACCCCAACTTGAGGGATGACCAAATGAATTTTTGGGGGGAGCCAATTCGAGCGTACGGAGGAATAAATCCCCTTAGATAAAGCCCTGAATCTGCTCCAGCACGTCTGGCATCTGCTCAGCGGTGATCAGAACTTCGCGAGCCTTGGAGCCCTCCGATGGACCAACGATCCCACGACTTTCCATCAAGTCCATCAAGCGACCAGCCTTCGCAAATCCAACTCGAAGTTTTCGTTGCAACATCGATGTCGATCCAAATTGTGTTCCGACAACTAATTGAATCGCTTGGAGCAATAGATCCATGTCATCGCCAATATCATTTTCAATCTGCTTGCTCACTGCAGGAGCATTGATGTCAATTCGAAATACTGGTTGGGCTTGTGACTTAACGTGACTGACTACCGCTTCTGATTCACGTTCTGAAACAAATGCACCTTGAATTCGCATTGCCTTGCTTGCGCCCATTGGCAAGAAAAGTCCGTCGCCTTGTCCCACAAGTTTTTCGGCACCGGGTGTATCCAGAATAACTCGCGAATCAGCCAAGCTTGAAGTTGCGAAAGAGAGACGTGAAGGAACGTTAGCTTTAATTAATCCAGTAACGACATCTACGCTCGGACGTTGCGTTGCGATCACTAGATGGATACCTGCTGCACGCGCGAGTTGAGTAATTCGAACGATGCTCTCTTCAACCTCACGGGCGGCAACCATCATCAGATCAGCTAACTCATCGATGATGACTAGCAAATATGGATACGGCTCAAGTTCACGTTCACTTCCTGCGGGCAAACTTACCTTTTTGGCCCTAACCGCTCTATTGAAGTCATCGATATGACGGAAACCGAAGTATGAAAGATCGTCATAGCGCTGATCCATTTCACGCACTACCCAAGCCAAGACATCCGCCGCCTTTTTTGGGCTGGTGATAATTGGAGCGATGAGGTGCGGGATTCCCTCATAACTTGTGAGTTCGACACGCTTAGGGTCAATCATTACCAATCGAACTTCGTCTGGCGTTGAACGCATCAAGACAGAGACAATCAAAGAATTAATCATCGATGACTTACCTGCGCCAGTTGCGCCTGCAACTAATAAGTGCGGCATCTTCGCCAAATTGGCGCAGATGTAATTTCCTTCAACATCTTTACCAAGAGCGACAACCATCGGATGAGTCTCATTCATTGCGACAGAAGAGCGTAAGACATCGCCCAGCGCCACAATTTCACGATCGGTGTTGGGGATTTCAATTCCAACCGCAGATTTACCCGGAATTGGGGAAAGTATTCGAACATCTCCACTCGCGACCGCATAGGAAATATTCTTTGCTAGCGCTGTAATTGCCTCTACTTTGACCCCACCTGCGAGTTCAACCTCATACCGCGTAACGGTTGGCCCACGCATAAAGCCAGTAACGCGGGCATCGACGTCGAATTGCTCAAAAACCTGACCTAGCGCGGCCACGACCAGCTCATTGGCTTTGGATTTAGCCTTGGATGCTGGCGCAGTCCGCAAAAGATCCATCGATGGCAAGACATATGGGGTATCGGCAGCCAGAATCATTTGGTGAGCAGGAGCGCTTTGTACTGTTTTGGTCATGAATGTTGGTGTCGCCGCTGTTGGGTGATCTACTTGAATCGCAACTGTATCTTCGAGGTTACCGTCCTCAAAGTCAGGCTCTGGAACATCACGGTGAAATTCTTGAACCAATGGAGTTTCAAAAGGCGGAGTGTCATTAATTTCGAATTCTTCAAATAAATCATCCTTGACGGATTTTGAGCGGTGCAGGATCCACGAAAAAACGACTTTAAGTTTTGCGATTACTTGTGAAACTGGAGTCGCAGTAACGATCAACAATCCAAAGAAGAAGATGAGCAATAAGATTGGAATTGCGAGTAGCGATGTACCTAAGTTAGAAAGTGGTCGGCCGATTCCGTAGCCGACGACACCACCAGCACTTCGGATGCTAGTGAATTCAGAATCCTTAAAGACCTGGGCTAATCCGGTACTGCTGAGAACAAGCAAAATTGCACCGATAGTGATCCGGCCATTCGCCCGTCCCTCATCTGGAGCCTTAAATAATCGGAATGCAAAATAAATAAAAAGGAGTGGGGTAATGATTGCAATTTTGCCAAATGTCCCCAGCAGCAGCGTGTTCATGAATCTACCGATTGGATTGTGAAGATGGAACCAACTGCCAGCCGCGCTGACTAGCGCGAAGATCAAAAGCAGGAACGCCAGTCCATCGCGGTGGTGCGCACTATCGAGCTCTCTAGCCTCTTTAAATAGGAAGCGAACCGTGCTTCCAATCGCCTTTGCGAAGAAACGCCAAATTCCCGCGAGAGCGCGACCGATTCCTACAAGGACTCCGGAACGCTTCGTGGTCTTGCTTCTCGACGTACTTCGTTTTTTAGCCATAGCGGACTAAGCCTAAGGAAAAGCGAGATGAGCCGCTGATCGGCGCGCCGTTATACCTCAATGACAACAGGGATGATCATTGGTTTGCGACGGTGTTCTTCGCCAACCCAACTTCCCACGGTGCGACGTACCACTTGTGCAAGTTGGTGTGTGCCGTTGATTCCATTTGCAACAGAAGTCGTGAGCGCCTTTTCTATCATGCCTTTAACCTCGTCAAAAAGCGCTTTATCTTCGGTAAATCCGCGAGCATGAATATCAGGACCTGCGACAATTTTGCCGCTCTGTGAATCCACTACGACAACCACAGAGATAAATCCCTCTTCGCCCAAAATGCGGCGATCCTTGAGCGAACTTTCGGTTATCTCACCGATGCTCTGACCGTCGACGTAAACGAATCCAACTGGAATTGCGCCAGCAATATCTGCGTAACCATCGTGCACATCAACCACGATTCCATTGTCAACAACGATTGTGTTGGTCCGCGGAACGCCAGTTTTAATAGCAAGCTCAGCATTGGCGCGCATGTGGCGCCATTCGCCATGAATCGGCATTACATTTTTTGGCTTGACGATGTTGTAGCAATACAACAATTCTCCAGCGGCAGCGTGACCTGAAACGTGAACCAGGGCATTACCTTTGTGCACAACGGTTGCGCCGAAGCGGGTTAGTTCGTTGATAACTCTAAAAACTGGATTTTCATTTCCTGGAATCAGTGATGAAGCCAGAACAACGGTGTCCCCCTTGCCCACTTGAATTTGGTGTTCACCATTTGCCATTCGAGACAACGCAGCAAGTGGTTCTCCTTGCGAGCCAGTGCAAATCAAAACAATATTGTCGCCGGCATCATCGATGTTCTTTGCATCAATGACTAGTCCCGCAGGCACATCGAGATAACCCAAGTCCTGTGCAAGTTTCATATTGCGAACCATGCTGCGTCCGATAAAGGCGACTTTGCGATTATGTTGTGCCGCGATCATCATGATCTGTTGCACGCGATGAACATGTGAAGCAAAGGAGGCAACGATCACTCGTCGCTCAGTCGCACGAAATACTCGGTCAAGCGTCGGCATTATGTCGCGCTCAGAAGTTGTAAAACCGGGCACATCCGCATTGGTCGAGTCCACCATAAAGAGGTCGACACCTTCTTCGCCCAGCCTTGCAAAGGCGGCGAGGTCAGTGATTCGACCATCTAAAGGTAATTGATCCATCTTGAAGTCACCTGTCGCAAGCACCAGTCCGGCGTCAGTACGAATCGCAACCGCGAGTGCATCTGGAATCGAGTGATTGACCGCGATAAATTCGAGTTCAAATGGCCCAAAGGTCTGCTTCATTCCAGCTTTAACTTCAACCATCGGCGCGGTAATCCGGCGCTCTTTGAGTTTGGCTTCAGTGAAAGCCAAAGTTAATTTGGATCCAACAACCGGAATATCAGAGCGCTCCTTGAGCAAATATGGGACAGCACCAATGTGATCTTCGTGACCGTGGGTGAGTGCAATAGCAACGACGTCTTGCAGTCGATCTCTGATGTATGAAAAATCGGGAAGGATTAAGTCAATTCCGGGCTGACTTTCTTCTGGGAATAGAACTCCGCAGTCAACAATCAGTAACTTGCCCGCGATTTCGTAAACGGTCATGTTGCGACCTATTTCGCCGAGGCCACCAAGTGCGACGATGCGCAGCGTCTTAGGAGCTAACTTTGCGGGATAGGGTAAATCGGGATGTGGATGATTCATTATTTAAGTACAACTCCGCCTTGTCGAAGGTCCTCCCGCAATTGCGCGATCTGCGCCTCGGTGGCATCGACAAGTGGCAAACGTGTAAATCCACCAGGTAGGCCCATCA
>CAIYQS010000220.1 GCA_903928395.1 uncultured Actinomycetes bacterium
ACATAACGAAAATGTAACTTCCGTTTCCGAAAATAACGGGCAATTCCGAATTACCTTAGGAGTTACAGCAGGGGAGTGGATCACCCGCACTTTTCTGGCTTGGCCAAGCAAAATTGAGGTTCTCAAACCAGAATCACTCGCTCAGGCTATTCAGCAAAGAATCGCGGACACCCTTGCTAATTACCAGTAGTATTGCCCCACCTCGAGATTGGAAGATAAATGGGAGACCTTAAGCCCTGGCACATCGTCATCATTGTTCTTGTTTTTGTTGTCCTCTTTGGAGCAAAGCGACTCCCAGACTCAGCCAAATCGGTTGCGAAATCACTCCGCATCTTCAAGGATGAGTTAAAGCCAGAAGAGAAGAAGCCTGACGGTGATTCTTCTACTCCAACGAACTAGGAGCTAGTTAGTGACCACTGAAGATAGTGGTCGGATGCCGCTTCTGGAGCACTTTCGAGAGCTTCGAAAGCGAGTTGTCCGTTCTGCCCTATCGATAGCAATATTTGGTTCTCTTGGATGGATTTTTTATTCCAAGATTGTCCGAATCCTTACTAAACCAGTATGCGATTTATCTCGCGCCGCGTCAACACCTCATCATTGCGGCGTTCTTTACATCGATGGAGTACTGGGTCCACTCAATTTACAAATAAGCGTAGCGATAGTCAGCGGAGTTATTCTTGCCTCTCCATTTTGGCTTTATCAGTTGTGGGCATTCGTTTCTCCAGCACTTCACAATCGTGAAAAGAAGTACTCCATATTCTTCATTTCAGTTGCCACTCCATTTTTTGTCATGGGTGCAGCCCTTGCATATTGGATTCTGCCACTCGCAATAAAGGTGTTGCTTGGTTTCACTCCAACAACTTTGACAAATCTCATCAAGTTCAGCGACTATCTCACCTTTGTGCTGCACCTCATCTTGGTCTTCGGACTTGCCTTTGAACTTCCTGTTTTTCTAGTTGCACTCAATTTCGCTGGAGTACTTTCCGGAAAGACGATCCTTAAACCTTGGAGACTTGCGGTATTTGGAATCACGCTATTTTCAGCGACATTTGTGCCAACGAGTGACCCATTTACCATGGGAGTATTAGCAGTTCCATTAGTCGGTTTCTACTTCGCCGCGGGCGGAACCGCCGTCTTGAATGATCGTCGTCGGGCCAAAAAGACCGTCGAGTGAAAGCGCTCGTTGTAATTAATCCGCTCGCCGGTAGTGGTAAAGGTTTATCAACTGGTGAGAAACTTAGAAGTTACTTTCAAGGAAGAGCTGATGAGCTCACTTATATCCAGGTGAGTTCGCTGCAGGAATCCTTGCTTGAAATCGGTGCCGCGTGCTCTCACTCCTCCTATGATCTATTAATCTGCGTCGGGGGAGATGGCCTCATTCACGATCTCCTCCCGCAACTAATTGAGTACAAGCTTCCTTTGCTCGTTGTTCCGGCGGGCACCGGAAATGATTTTGCTCGGACACTAGGGCTCTTTGGCGTAAAGGTCGAAAAGCTTCTTGAACTGCCATTTGGTAGCGAACCGGTGCCAATCGATGTCTGCGAAATAATCCATGAAGAAACCCGTACTCCTTTTGTGCAGATATTGAGCACCGGCTTTGATTCGGTCGTCAATGAACGAGCAAACAGCATGAAATTGATCCACGGTAAAATCAAGTATGTCCTGGCCGTTTTGCAAATGGTCTGGAAATTTAAACCAATTTCCTATCGGATCACAATCGACGGAGTTATCCACGAGCAGCGTGCAATGCTCGTTTGTGTAGCAAATGGCATAAGTTACGGTGGCGGAATGAAGATTGCACCTCATGCAAATCATTCCGATGAAATTCTGGACATCATGATCGTTGATCGAGTCAATCCGTTTCGACTTTTACTCGTTTTCCCACGCGTTTTCTTCGGAACCCATGTCACGCATCCTAATGTGCATTTTTTCAAAGGATCAGAGGTTTCTATTTTCGGCGATACGGTCGCCTATGCTGATGGTGAGAAAATAGCGCCACTTCCAATAACTGTTCGAATAGGGGCACAAAAACTCTCGGTCTAT
>CAIYQS010000221.1 GCA_903928395.1 uncultured Actinomycetes bacterium
ACATAAATTCGTACAACTCTTGGTCGCCTATTATTTTTTGCAAAGCAATTGCCATAGAAGAAATATTTTTCTTTGTAACGAATCCGGTGAAATTATTCTGAACCACTTCGGAGTTAGATCCCACATCGGTCACAACAGCCGGCAAGCCTGCCAGCTGAGCCTCTATCAGTGCGACCGGCATTCCCTCATTGTCGGAGGTTGATAATGCACAATCAACGGCTGACCAAAAAAGGAAGGCATCTGTCCATCCAATAACGGCGACATTGACAGGCGCTCTTTTGGCCACCAGTTCAAGCAAGTCTCCACCACCAGCCATAACGAATTGAACATCTGGCATCTGCTTCGCAACATCCAAGGCGAGGAGCGGATTTTTGACCCCGGTCATCCTCGCCATCCAGCCAACAAGAAAGGCGTCAGGTTTAAGATCTAAAATTTTCCGAGCTTCAGTTTTCCCAATTGTAGGAAGCGCCGCAACCCCAGGAGCTATGGAAGCCCACTGCTTTGTGATGCCGATTCCAGCTCCTCTTAGCTCTTGACCCACCTTCTCTCCTACTGAGATCAGTAGATCTGTTTTCCTAGCTAGGTATCGTTCCGCAAAGGTAATGATTCTCTTCTCAATCTGGGAAAAAGATTGGTCGTCGAAGAGGTGACCATGAAAAGTATGTACGCGTTTGTAATCTCCGCCGACTAGACGTCCGATAAGACCAGCCTTGAAAGTGTGAGTATGAACGATTTGAGGTTTGATCTCTTTGATGATTTTTCGAAGTTCGAGCCAAGCCCTAAAATCATTAAAGGGTGAGATCTTTCGCCCCATGTGAGGAAGACGGAAGGTTGTCAGATTATTTACGACAGGGTCTTCGATTTCAGATCCTTGAACGTAACCCGTGACAAGGACACTCTCTGGAATGTTTGCCACCAGATCTCCAACGTATCGAGCTGTTCCACCCACATTCATTCGTGCAATTACATGCAGGACCTTAACGGTGGACATCGGCGAGATATGCCTCTACAACTTCTGTTGGATTACCTGAAACCTTTTCTTGGCCATCTGAAAGGTAAATGGCTCTGGTAGACATGCGTTGCACCGTTTCTAAATCGTGTGAAACCAGAAGCACGGCGCACCCACCATTCATCATCTCCAGAGTTCGAGCCGCAGACTTCTCACGGAAATCAGCATCGCCAACCGATAAGACTTCATCGATGAGCAATAAATCGGGTGTTACATCTGTTGCTGTTGCAAATGCGAGTCGGGCAGTCATTCCTGAGGAGTAGGCGCGAATGGGAATGTCCATGTGTTCAGCGAGACCAGCCCAATCGGCGATAACCTCAATCCTGCTCCGCATCTCTTTGGGGGTGCGGCCCAGCAAGGTTCCATACAACACAATGTTCTCTGCTCCAGTTAATTCAGGGTTAAATCCAGCGCCAAGTTCGATCATTGGAGCAACGAGTCCACGGACTACGACTCGACCTGTTGTCGGTGGCAGAACTCTTCCGACTACCTTTAGCAGC
>CAIYQS010000222.1 GCA_903928395.1 uncultured Actinomycetes bacterium
AGTATTGCTCAATGAATTGCTCGCCGAATAGATTTTTCGACTAGTACTTCATCGGGAAATCTTAAGGTTGCTTCCCTAGACTCCCGCAATGAAAAAGGTTCTCGTAGCGATTGCAATGACACTCACCGTTGGGCTTAATGCTGCGGTATTCCTTTCAAGTTCTGCGGTTGCGACCGCAACTGGGATCACTAGTTCGCAGAGCACCGTTACTGCACTCAAAAGTGCACAATGGAACCCAACAATCAAAATTTCTTACTCCGGAACCAATGTCACGTTAAAGCCAAATGGAATTCCAAACCACAAGCGTGATACTTACTATGCAGTTCCGGATGCAGGAGTGGTCGTCCCTACGGCAATGACCGCCAAAGTTGAAAAGGATCCCACGAAAGCTCAAAGTTACAACTTCACAATTCCAACAACTCCTGTTTACTCATCCAAGACAACTGCAACCTCCATGGGCTCTATCGGTGTCATGATTTCTGGTGCGGTTCTCTACAACCCTTACGAGGGTGACGGGAAGACAGTCGCGATGTCCAGCAACTTTACGATCACCGATAGCGCCGGTCACACGGCGTCCTTTGTTGATAGCTGCACGGGGCATCCGACGCCAAACCAAGGGGCGTATCACTATCACGGCTTACCAAGTTGCATCACGGCTAAGGTCGATAAAACTAATGGACCTTCGCACATCATCGGCGTTGCACTCGATGGGTTTCCAATTTATGGCTCCAAGGACGCCAATGGGAAGACCGTTTCCGTAAAGTCCCTTGATAAGTGCGATGGAATCTTTAGCGCGACACCGGAATTTCCAAAGGGGATTTACCACTACGTCTTGCCAGGAACTACTGATGCGACCTCATCGATCCAGTGCTTCCATGGAGCTGTCGATTCTTCCCAGATTCAAGCGATGCCAAATATGGGCGGGCCGAAGCCTTAAATATCTAACGAGATTTTGACGATATCTCCTTCGTTGATCTTCTCCTGATCGCGCACGACTCTCTTGATCGGCACCACGTATGTGCCATCTTTCGGGAAGAGAGCTGTTGTCCTCTCGCTCTTTCCCGATTTCGCCGTCACTGGAATCACTCCCCAGCCATAAGTAACTTGTGATGCGATCGCTTTGATCTTCTCTCCATCCTTCTTTGGGACGGTAACGAAGTAGAAGGGAGAGGGACCGCGCCAATACCAAACTTCACCGGTGATCTTTAATTCCATCCTCGAATTTTATAAGAGGGGCAATCCCTGTGGTGATTTTTACGGGGCAGGAATCAGGAGATTGAGTTGGTAAGGCTGGCCCTCCGATGGATTCAATAATTCTGAGTTGAAGGCTTTTTGCGCCAAAACCCCTAATTCTTGCGGGTTTTTGAGGGGCTTGCCCTGAAGGAGCGCTCTAGTAAGTTCTCCACGAAATTTCTTAGACATGTGTGTAATGACCGAACGTTTGCCCTCCTTGACTTGAAAAACTTTCACCTGAACCGTAATTGCGGGATCCGGTCTCCACACAGTGGAGTAGGTGGAGGAGCGACAATCGACAATCAATTCTCGTTCTAAGTCGTCAAGAGTTTGTGGCAGTTCGCCACTCCAGTCGGCGGACTTCATCTTAAGCTTGTAATACGGAATTTGATCAGTTAGTCGTAGGACTCCGAAGAGGGCCGAGAAGATAAGGATTTGAGAGTCGGCGCGCGACTTCGCGGTGGGTGAAAGGGAGTTGTAACTGAGTGCTTGGTATAGAACTCTGGTATAGATCTCGATGGCGGCACCTAGCGGTACTTCCGAAATCTCCCAGCCGTATCTCTCTAGAACCTCACGGCGCTTGGAAGTCAGCGTCGCCCCAAAGGAGAGCGAGTCAAGATCGAGAGAGTGCTCGCTCGCCCCTTGAGACTTCCCCTCACTCGGTGGAAGGAGGATTAGCACTGCGACAGGCTAGTGCGGCTGTACATTTTTCACAGCGCGCCCACATGTTCGAAAGGGGCTAGAAATAGTGAATTCCATCGACATGCTGTAACTTTTATTATATGAAATTCAGGCGTAAGCGGGGCGATGACGCGCGCCCTGACGCGCTTGAAGAGGCAGAGCGCGAACGCGGCTCCAAAAAGAAGGAGCGTAACCGCAAGGAGAAGGCCAACAAGGGATCC
>CAIYQS010000223.1 GCA_903928395.1 uncultured Actinomycetes bacterium
ACCAGTGGCCGGGGGCGTGCCTCGCTATAGATCGCAGGTACCCTGGCTCGCCCGACGGCGTTCAGCTTCTGCATCTCGCCTTCGGAAAGCGAGTATCGCTCTTCAACGGGTAGACGTTTGGTGAATTCAAGAACTTCCTGCGTCAAGCGAAATGATTCCTGATAAACTTCCCTGTCGCGAAAACGTTGCGCCAGTCTGCTCATATTCGATTCTTCGATTTTAGGTTCTTACTGTTCACCGCCGCCCGTCTACCGTCCACCCTCCCGTCGTCACTAGTCAGTAGTCACGTAGTCCGTGGTCACCAGTGTGCTTCAAGTGGCTTTGAGTCTCTGAGTCTCTGTGTCTCTGTGGTTCAAAATCCCTGTCTCTGGTTCGTATTTTTCGCGTGGTTCGCTGTTAAGAAAATTACTCCCAATCCGTGTTCATCCAATTTTATCCGTGGTTAGGAACTTCGGCTAACGGCCAACCAGGGTCTGGAAAATATAATGCAGATCTTTGCGGAGGCTCATGGTCCTGGCGTACTCCAGATTCAGGCGGACTTTTTCCGGAAAGATCACCTCGTCGTTGTATTGCTTGGGATCAGTTGCCTGCGCGAGCAAAGTTTCTTCGTGGCGAAAGGCCAGGGTGGCCGGCCCGGTGATCCCCGGACGCAAGGCGAGTAGGCCCGCGGCCTCACCTTGCAGTTTGTCCCAGTAGCCAGAAACGTCCGGCCGAGGGCCAACCAAGCTCATGTCGCCCAGGAAGACATTCCAGAGCTGCGGCAGTTCATCCAGCTTGAATCGGCGGAGCCACTTGCCGGTTTTCGTGATGCGCGGATCGTTCGAAACGGTGATGGTGGTGCCGGTCTCTTTGGATTGGCTCATCGTGCGAAACTTGCAAATCCGGAATAACTTGCCCTGCCGGCCCACTCGTTCCTGCCGGAAGAGGACCGGTGAGCCCTCAGTCACCCAAAGCCACGCCCCAATCAGACAAAGTGGAACGGCCAAAAGAACCAAGGCAGCCAGCGCCACGCAACCGTCAGATGCTCGCTTGCCGAATTGTGCATAAAAGGAATCCACTCGTTTATTGCATTAGGTCAGCGTGGGCCAGGCACGAAAGCGGCCAGCGCCGGGCCAGGGCTCCTTTGTCCGCTGGACCGGCGCTATGCCCAGGAGCAGGCGCACAAGACCAATCAAAAATCCCAAACCGTGACAGAAATGAAATAGAAACAGCCCGACGGGAACCGCTAAAACGTGATGCCATTCGTGATACCGAAGCGCTTGCTGCACGCCCGCAATCAGTGCCATCAGCCAATAAAAGCCAAAAACGACCGCGAAAGGCCAAAAAATAATCGGAGTGAAGCGGCACAACGCAGCGCCGAGACACACTCCCAGGACGAAAGCCCCAGTAATCCCGTGGCGAATGGACACCGCGTAGGGGGCCAGGTACCAAAGATAGGCATTATAAGGACCTTCCTTGCCAAGCTGCTTTTTCAGAAATGCCGCGAGCGTCGGTTGATTGTGATAATGAACCTGGATGGCCGGATTCAGCCAGACGGTGCCACCGCTCGCGCGAATCCGGCGGTTAAACTCGTAGTCCTGGCCCCGCACCAGCCGCTCATCAAACAGGCCCAGCCGGTTAAAAACCTCGCGCGTGAAAAATCCGTAAGGGACCGTGTCGGCGGACCCTTCCATCGCATCGAGCCGGTAACCCGCATTGCCAACTCCAAATCGGTGAGTGCTAAGGGCTTGAACCAATTGCGCCCCGTAAGAGGTGCCGCCTGGATGCGTGATAAAAACGCCGCCGACGTTGTCCGCCCGAGTGCGCATAATGGTTTCCAGGCAAAGCCGCAGGTAATTTTTCGGATAGGTCGCGTGGGCATCCAGGCGCAACACGTATTCTCCACGGCCAGACCTGATCGCTAAATTAAGACCACACGATTGGATGCGACCGGGATTAGCCAGCACTTGGATTTCCGGATACCGGGCTGCGAATTCCAGCGCAATCTCCCGGGTCCGGTCTTGCGAATCCCCGTCCACAATAAAAATCACCCAACTCAATCCAGCCGGCCTCTCAAACTCCAGAACCGACTCCAGACATTTCTGTAGATACGCCTCTTCGTTGAAAACTGGGATAATAATGTCAACGGTCATGCCTGCCTTAAGTGAATTAGCCACTTACCGAAATCAACGCCCTGTGGGGGAACCGGGACTACAATTGCTTAGATTTCGGAGGCAACGCCGGAGGCCGCATAGCCGTCAGAAAACCCAGGTCCGATCGCACCGTAATTTGAGCGCTTACTGCCAAGTCGCCGGGATCGGCGACAGTACGCCGTACCGCAGACTTCCACCGAACGCATTCGGGGCTGTCTCGCGGGATTCCAAACCCGCACACCGTCGCCAAGCCAACGCGCTCGAGAGTGTAACGCTCCGCCGATTGGGAAATCGGCTATACGACAGGTTTGGAAACCTGCGCTACTGCAGTATATCCTTTAAAATTGGCAGAAATCAGCCCACTACGGTTCAAATCCGGGGATAGTCCGAAGATGCGTAGGTGGCACCAATAAAAGTAAATCGAGCCAGTAGTCTGCGGATACTGGTGAAGGGTCCAGCACCCGGGTGTCGGAGGCGTATAAACTGTTATATTGAAATGCTCCCAGATCCAATGAGTTCGCCTGCGGGTTGCCAAAAAAATCATTGGTTGGATAAAGACCGCCAAAGGCCGCACCGCGTGCCGGACTGTTGGACCCGAGCCAGAACAGGCCAGCGTCGGGGTTCACAAAGCCAGCATTGTTGGTAACGATGCTATGTCCCCCCACGGGCAGAAGGTCAACCAGCGACATGAGGTTGAAGTCGGCGTTAATGACAGAGTTGGAAGAGAATGCATGACTCTCCTTTAGCGTCTGACCCGTGGTCGCCAGCAGAATATTATTCGAGCAATTCATATAGGTGATTCCAGGAATCAGCGTTTCAGCCGCCAACGCATACGGACTCCCATAAACCGTATTGTTGTATATTGTCGTCGAAACATTATTGGAGGCGTCGCTAGATAGATACATACCCCAGTTCCCATTACTGTAGATCAAATTGTTGAAGATCAAAACGTTGCTTGAACCATAACTTCCTGCAGTATGGTCGTTTAGCTGGATTCCAGCGCCGCTACAATAGCGGATAACATTGTTGTAAATCGTGATATTGTTGCCCGCCAAATAGATCCCATGGTCGAAAATCGCCTCCTGGCTGTTGCCGATGTACTCGATCAAATTATTTCGCACAATCTGATTATCGGCGTAAGAATTTCCAATTCCTGATGGACCCACACCCGAAATTGGATTCGTGCCACAATATTGAATCCAACAATTCTGAACGGTCAAGTTAGAAACGATTGTCACTCCACTAGACGCAATACCTGTTTTAACTGCACTGATAATGCGGAAGCCATCGATTGTAATGCACGGGACTTGCAAAAGAAATCCATATCCCGCACTGTCCCTCAATATGGCACCCCACTTCACTTGAGATCTTAGCGTAATATAGGGACTATCAATATTTATTCCAGCTTTCGAGTTTTGGGTGTTCGTTTCCTCATAAATACCCGGCATCACGTAAACGATGCTGTTTGAAGGAATGGACGCGTTATAATTGATCTTCCCAAGTGACCAAGGCGTGTTTGTTGAAAGTCCAGAATTTGTAAGCGAACCGTTCGGCGAAACGTAATACGTTCCCGAAAAGCCGGAGGCAACCAAGAAGTTGAACAATACCGCGGCAAGAATCCTGCCAAAACCGCCATTTGGACAATGCATTTTGAGTTCCACACAATTTCTATATTTAAATTGATAAAGCAACCTGACAGCCCGTTACTGCCATATTAAATTGCCACAACCTAAAAGAGATAGCAGGAACCATGCCATTTACAGCGCCGTGATATTCCGGCGGCGTTGGCCCGTGATCGTTAATGTGCCATGGTACGTCGCAAGCTGATCTATGCAAAATGCACGTAAACTTTGGTTTAAAATGCTGCAAAAGTGTCCATTTATAGGGCGAGGAGAGTGGTGGTTTTGCGTCCGCTTGCCGTGTTAATCATTTTCGCTTTGAATTGGGCTGATTTTGCTTCGGAGAACGCAAATTCATCGCATTGCCTAACTTAAGTAGCGATTTACCGTTTGGCTGGCGGTGAAGAAGCACGACTGGCTCTCTGCTAATGCAAACTATGCTCACCTTTACTCGCGCATTGTCACTTATATACGGCGCGGGGCCGAGCCGAAGGGAGAAGCGTGGATCGCTACACAGTTAACGGAAGATCACATTGGGCGAATTTTGCAATTTTTCCCTTTTGTAACCCAATTCGCGAAGGTACGAAAAAACCACATCTGAATTTGTTTCGACGATTAAAATGGGATGATCACGTCTTAAGAGCCCGACCATTCCTTGCAAGACACGATACTCAGGTCCTTCAACATCGAATTTTACGAGTTTAATTAGGTGCGGAAAGGATAGTGCACTCAAAGGCATTGCCATCGCTTGAATCCCGGAACTATTCGCAGTAAGAGTAGCGCGAAAATAATTTTTCAGCCCATTATCATAGTTTGGAACCACCATGCCCACCAGTTGGGGTTCATCAGAAAGTGCCACATTTAACAACGTAATATTACGCAAAGGCAAGGATAGGAGGTTTGAAGTTAAAAACACAAAGGTTTCTGGGACCGGCTCAAAGGCAATAGCTCTCCCCTTCGGTCCGACGATTTCGGAAAACCTCTTTGTATAAACACCCACGTTAGCTCCTATATCCACCACCCGGTCACCCCCAGAAACTCCGGAATCCGGGATTTTAAATTCCGGCTCATCCGTTAGAAACCTACACCGTCGCATTTGGAGCCGATAATGAAAGCATTTAATGTGTTGCTGCCATGTTGATGGAAATCGAGCTGACAATTGTTTCAAATTTACATAATAAGCAAATTCGTGATTACGGCTGATATAATTGGAAGAAGCAATTGGTTGGAGTATATCCAAAAGCTGCATCCAAAGCAGATTGATCAATCACGGCTACTCGAGAGCCATTGCCATCGTCCAACCAGCCGGTGGCGGCAGTTGGAAGTTTCCACCACGGACTTAAATCCTCACCATTATTTAAGTTGTCGGTAACGTACACATTTCTGAAGCCTGGGTCCGGCATCGGCCAAGTCAACCGGTACATTGCATCTGGAGCGGTGATGGAGATACCTTTAGGATTGGCCGCGCAATTGACCCAGTTGGTGTTCAGAGCGTAAACTTGGCTTGTCTCCCCACCCGAAACGAAATCGTCGCTTAGAGACAATGCCGAGCCGTTGATTTGCACAGCTTTGAAAGTAGCGGATTGTCCAATGTTCGCATTTCCATTCGGCTCAGTTCCAACATAAAAATATAATGGGTCCTGAAACAGAGCCGCATCACTTGCGGCAATAGTGAAATTCGTGCTGGTGTTGTCGGGAGCAATAATTGTGACATTTGTATTGTTGTTAAAGCTTAGGCTCCACTTTCCAAGCGGTCCAGCCAAACATTTCAATCCTTTGGTGATAACGCTGTTCCAGTTGCCCGCATTGTTGACTTTATATCGAAATAAGCCTAAAGCGGTATGATTTGTAAGTTCCGTGACCACTAAGGACGCAACATTGCTAGCGCTCAAGTCGATGCTGTTGTCAGCGAACGGCGAGCCAGTGATGCCCGATTCCGGGATAAGAAACATTTGTGCGGCAAAACCCACATACGAAGCATCCGGAAAGGCGGCGATATTCATGTCATAGGTGGTCGTATTGGAAGCGGCCGTGGCCGTGTTCCAGGAGTAGTGGTTGTCGACCGTGGCGACCATCGCGCGTTGCCGGGTGCCATAGTGTTGATTGCATAAGCACGTTAACCCGGCAGGGGGAGCGGTGATCAAGGTTATCGGCGGGCGGTTTGTGCCCGTCAACTGCACAGCGGTGAAAATGATATTGTCTATCCACACCGCTAGTTTGTTGGTGTAAGCAGCTTCTCCAACGGAAGCCAGACCCAGGATAGCTTGTTGGTGGGTTCCATCAGGGATATCAGAAAAGAAACCGATAAAATGCTGCCAATTATTTGTATTGATCAATGGAGCGCTGGCCAAAACGTCTTGCCACGGATCATTAACGATGAGCTCTATCGTCCCATAACTTCCATCTATGGCGGTGAACGAATTGGTTGTGTCCACTTTTATGTCACATTCAAATTGCGTATAGTTGGTGGAATTAAAGGTCGGGACGCCAAACGCCATCTGAACATCAGTCCATGCACTGGTCCATGTAACTTCATTAATTAATGGCCAATTCACTGTGATATACATGGATCCGCTGTTTGTTGAGTCATTCGCATCTTGGAATTTATCCCAGGTTTGGCTGTAGCCAATGCCCCGGAAGTTTACCCAATCAATGTTGCTGATTCCGGTATCAAAGGTGCTGATTATCAGGTCCTGCCCCATGACCATCTGGCTCGAACAGGTGAGCGCGAAGCCAGCCGTGAGCCAGCAGCGGCGCAGCCAGCACGTATATTTTAGATGTTTTGGTTTATTCATAACATAATAAGTTTCAGTTTCCGAGTGTTTATATTGTGCCTATCCGCGAGATCCGTTCGCACGACCGCGCCCACTCCAACCGCTAACTCCCTCGCGCGCGCGAATCGGGCGATTGTTCAACCTGAAGCGATCCATACAATTCACCCGTGCGTCTGGAAATGTCGTCCCAGGAATAGAACGCCTTTACTTTGTCCCATTCCTTAGTATTATCCTTCTTTTGGTATATCTGCTGAGGCTGGTTAACCAAGCTCAGCAACTGCTGTTGAAGGTTGTGAAACGAGGCCTCGCCAATGTTCCAGCCAATATCAGCTACCTCCAATGCTTCGGGCAATCCGCCCACATTTGAAATCAGTACCGGCACTGATTCCTTTATTGCCGATAAAAGCACGCCGCTCTGCGAAATGGCGCGATAGGGCAGCAAAAGAACGTCCGCAATTTTTAGAGCCGCACAGTATTCCTCATCGCTTATAAAGCGATTTTCTATATGCACATTCTCGATGGCGGCCAAATTACTGAAATCAATCTTGGCATTCTTGCCCAGAATCAATAGTATCAATCGCGAAGATTCCCGCAGTTGCGGCGTTTTCGCCCATACCTCCGCAATCAGATCAGATCCTTTATACTCACTTTGATAGCCTAACATCGCAAAGATTATCTTGCCTTGGGTCTTAAGTGCGACCTGAAGCTCTTCCTTATATCTCGCAACCAAGTCCCAGTCACATTCAAAGTCTAACAACCCATGGGCGATAACTTGGATTCGTGATTCAGACAATTGAAATTTCTGAATCAGCTCGGCTTTCGAAACTTGGGCGTGTGTTACTACGGCATCCATCAAGTGATAATATTTTCGATACTGAGCCATTTCATTCGCCCCCGGCTCATGCGGGATAACATTGTGCGCCGTATAAACGATTTTGACTGCAGTGAACGCCTTAAGTAATTTTAGCCAATAATAATCAAGCCACCAAAATCGTATCCATTGAATATGAATGATGTGAGGGCGCCGGATGAGTGCATAAAAGAGTAGCTTTAAAATGGAAAGCAGGTAACTGGTGAGTTTTAAGAAACGGCTTCGCTGGCGATTATATCTAAATAGCGGAATAAAGGTAATAGGTAGCGTTTCTTTATACGGATACAAGTAACTGCCGAAAAAAGTAATTCTGCGGTTGTTGAGATGTCTCAGCAGGCAATGGTCATATCTACCGGGGTTATCGTAAGACATTGGGTCGATGAAGAAAATCATTTGATTAACGATAAATAGAGCTGGCTGTATTCTTCTGTCATTTTCTGAATAGAAAACGATTCCTGCGCCGCGGTAAACCCGTTGCAGCCAAATGTGTCAAGAGCGTTCGGGTTATCGCAAAAATATTGAATCTTATCGAGCATGGTGGCTGTGTCCAGATAGTCCACCAGGAAGCCGTTTATGCCATCTTGAATCATTTCGGGCATACCGCCGTCCTTGGTTGCAATGACAGGTATTTTCCGACTAAAGCTCTCCAGCAGCACCAACGGACATCCCTCACCGGTTTTGGAGGGAATGATCAGCAAATTAATTTTGGACATGAAGCCATCGATATCACGGGTGAAACCATGAAAATGAACGTTGGCTTGGAACTCGGCGGCAAGGTTTTCAATCCTCCAGGATTCAGGGCCGGAGCCGGCAATTTCAAAGATTATTGGTTTGTCCTTTTTTAATATCGTCGAGATGATCGCGCACAACCATTGGATTCCCTTTTCGGTGATTAGACGGCCCAAATAGCCAATGTGAAGAACGGCCTCCTGCGCCAGCATTCGCGGAGTTTCGAGGGACAAGGGCTTTACACCATTGTAGATAACGTGAACATTCTTTGTTTCTAACCTTGCCCGTGTGCAGAAGTCATCCCTTGTCTTTCTTGATACGGCAACAATCGTATCCGCCAAACGGGAGCTCTTATAATCAATCCAATAGCGGAGGCGCATGGATAGTGTTCGTTCTGAAAACGCATAGACACCATGAATCGTGACCAAATGGGGGAGTTTGCGAAATAGCAGATTACTGATTTTTACGAGAATATTAAAGCGATAAGCATTCGTATGGATAAGGTCGATATGGTATGTTAGAATTAGTTTACGAA
>CAIYQS010000224.1 GCA_903928395.1 uncultured Actinomycetes bacterium
ATCAGCGCAGACTCGCGCCAAGTAACCCCATTTTGGGTTGCAGTGGTTTCAACCTCGTTAAAGGCCTTCATCATAATTGAGGAGAGGTTGGTTTTAACCTCGTCGGCAGTCCAAAAGTAATTCTGTTTGTCTTGGACCCACTCAAAATAAGAAACGATAACCCCGCCTGAGTTTGCCAATATATCTGGCACTACCACAACCCCTTTGTCGTGCAAAATCGCATCTCCGCTTGGCGTCGTCGGTCCATTTGCACCTTCGACCACGATCTTGGCTTTCACACCACTGGCTGTTGCTTCAGTCAGCGCGTCGGCAAGTGCGGCTGGAATTAATACATCGACGTCCAAGTGAAGTAACTCCTCATTTGTCAGCCGGTCTGTTCCGGGTAAATCCAAATTATTGTGAGCCAGATAATGTTCCCAGAGTGCAGAAATCGAAGGGAAGCCGATAACGCCACCATGGACATCACTCACGGCTACAACCTTCATGCCCATTTCCTCAACTGAACGAGCTGCCCAGTAGCCAACTTTTCCAAATCCCTGTATTGCAACGCGCGCACCTTGAATTGGAATTCCTTTTACCCGCAACGCCTCACGAGTCGCAATTCCGACTCCGTCCCCAGTCGCCGAGGTGCGACCGAGTGAACCACCAAGCACAATTGGCTTTCCAGTTACAACCCCTGGGACCGAAAATCCAGCATTGACGGAGTAGGTGTCCATCATCCATGCCATATTGCGTTCATCGGTTCCAACATCTGGGGCCGGAATATCTCGTTCAGGGCCGATGATGGGCAAAATTTCTGAGGTGTATCGGCGAGTAAGTCGCTCGTTTTCACGTAATGAAAGGGTTCTTGGATCTACCGCAATTCCACCCTTTGCGCCGCCATAAGGCAAGTGAGTCAGTGCGCATTTCCACGTCATTAACATTGCAAGAGCAATTGTCTCGTCAAGATCAACATCCGGGTGATAACGCACTCCACCTTTGGAGGGTCCTCGAGTTGTTGAATATTGAACTCGGTATCCGTCATACATTTCAACTTCGCCATTGTCCCGACGTAGTGGCACTGCAACCTGCAATACTCGTCGAGGCGTTGAAAGTGTCTGCCAATCATTCTCTGAAAGGTTTAAGTGGTCGATTGCTCCTCTTAATTGCGAGAGGGCTGTGGCTAGTGGTGACTCCATTGTCATGCAAGAAAGACTATCCCTATTGGTTTGTAGTGGCTACCTCATCAGCCCATGCATTTTCGAGTGTCTGAGTAAATGCTTCAAGTGGTTGTGCCCCAGAAATTCCATACTTCATATCAAAGACAAAAAACGGTACACCAGTGGCGCCTAATTGACTCGCTAAATATCGATCAGAAAGTACTTCATCCGCAAATAACGTCGAAGTGAGTAAATCATCGGCTAAATCCGCATCTATCCCCACCCCAACAGCTGCTGATACCAAATCTGCATGACTAAATAAGGGAAGGGATTTTTCAAAGTAATTTGAAAAAAGGGTTTCTAAAAGTTCATCCTGCTTGCCGACCGTGGCCGCCCACAGTAATAAGCGATGGGCGTCAAATGTATTACCAGAGTAGGTGTCATCTAACTTGTAACAAAGACCTTCGCCGTCGGCAATAGAACAGACATTTTCTTGCAGCTTCTCCACCTGAGTAGCGTTCACCTGATATTTTTCGGCTAAATACGTCTTCGTCAAAACGACTTCTTTTATATCAGGTTGAAGTTGGAAGGCGCGATGCTTAATCGTCACTTTGTCTCGTTGCGGAAATGTGGATAGCGCTTTCTCTAATCTGCGCTTCCCGATGAAACACCAAGGGCAAACTACATCCGCCCACACATCAATGATCATGCTCGTATTCTACGCGCCCTATTTCCAACGCCGAATCAATAATGTAGCGGCGATCAGCATGACTCCTAGCAATAAAAATTCTCCGCCAAGGCCACCCATGTGATGATGCTAACAAGGCGAAAGCCAACCACCGAATTTGAGGGCTGGCACCAGAAAATTCAACTGATTTCGCGTAGGAAGTCGCCGTTCATCTCCTACGATTCAACCCATGCGAAGAATTTCAATGGACCAACTGAAGACTATCCTTAAAAATCTACCTGAAAATCCGCGAGTTGTTGTGTCTGGAAATTATGCAATGCCCAAAGCACTTATGGCGACCTTCGATTCCCAAGTCCCAAATTTCATTCTTCATATGCTTAACGCTCAAGTGGAAATCCCGAGGCGGGAAGGGATCAGTTATGAGTCTGCTTTTATCGGTCCAGGAATGCGAAATCTTCCAAATGTGACTTACATTCCCTGCCGACTTTCGCTCCTACCCGTACTTATAAAGAGCCATTTAAAGCCCGATGTCGTTCTACTTCACACCTCTCTACCCAGGTTTGACACTGTTTCACTGGGCACCGAAGTGAACATCCTTCCGGCAGCAATTGAAGCGGTTCGAGCGAACGGTGGAATAGTTATTGCGCAAGCAAACGCTCATATGCCGTACACGTATGGTGACGCCCAAATTTACGAACACGAGATCGACTTTCTCATCGAGTCCGATGAAGAACTCACAGAGCACCATGCATCTGAACTCACGTCCATAGGACGAGCAATTGGGGAACAAATTGCTCGTCTGATAAAAGACAACTCGACTCTTCAGCTTGGGATTGGATCTATCCCCGATGCCACGCTAGAACTACTTAAATTCCGAAATGGAATGCGCATTTGGACAGAAACCTTTAGTGATGGCGTACTAAATTTGGAGGAAGCAAGCGCTCTTGATGAAGGTATTCCGATCACGGCATCATTTGCATTTGGAAGTAAAAGGCTTTACGAATGGATGCACTTAAATCGTCGGATACGGATGTTTAGAACCGAAAAAACGAACGACCCATCACAAATAAGTCGCCAGGCTCGAATGACATCAATTAATGGCACCATGCAGGTAGATCTTTATGACCAAGCAAACGCCTCCAGAATTCGGGGCCAAATTTATTCTGGCATTGGTGGTTCGACAGATTTCATAACAGGAGCTCTGCACTCGACAGGTGGCCAATCGTTTATGGCATTGCCGTCATGGCATACGAAGTCAAACAGCTCAACAATCGTGCCGTTGATTGATGGTGCTGTAACAAGTTTCCAACACTCCCACGTGGTTACCGAAAATGGAATTGCGAGATGTTTTGGAATGTCCGAGCGAGAGCAAGCCGCGAATTTAATTCACTATGCGGCTCATCCCGATGCACGAGAAAACCTCACTTCCGCGGCGAAAAAAATGGGACTTTTGGGATAAAGTTGCCTCAAATCATGCTTAAGAATTGCGATGAATTTATTATCCATGCTTGTCGGGGGAAAACCTTCCCCATGAGGACTTCATGGACCTGAGGATCGCCATCAATGCACAAATCCTCAATAACAAAGATTCGATAATCTTTATCAGCAGCATCCCTCACCGTGGATAACACGACACCGCTTGTGGCAATCCCCGCAAGTATTAGAGTGTCAATTCCTCTTGCCTGGAGTTGCTCGTGAAGGTTTGTGGTCGACATTGCACCGTGTCGAACTTTCCGGACGACGATCTCACCAGCAAGCGGGGTTAATTCCGAAGCGATCTGACTTTCGGGAGCCTCCGCTGGAAATTTTTTTGTTGCAGAGATGCCAGAAAATGCCTTGTTGCGATCTGGCACATTTTGATAATCACTCTCTTCAAAACCAACTCTCACAAATCCAACCGTTATTTTACGTTTTCTCGCTTTATGTAGAACCTCTTGAACCTTGGAAACTAGCGTTGCCCCGCCACCATAATTTGCCAAGATGCCCTCTTGTAAATCCATCAACAAGAGCGCGGAAGTGCTCAAATCAATTTCTGGAACTTCGTGTGTCATGACCAAAGTCTAAGGTGCTTCTTCGCGAATTACCGCGGGACTAAAAAGCGCTATTAGGAGCAGTGCGGCAAGCCCTGCAACTACGAGCAATCGGCGAGTGCCCAGCCAATCCAAAATAGGTCCAGATACGATTAAGGCTCCAATAGTTCCCAAATTGATGAAGGCGTTGAGTGCAGCGCCAATTCGTCCGCGCATCTCACTTGGCGCGCGCAGAATAAATATTGTCGAAATTATGTTCGTGAGAATCGAAATGAGTACACCGATCAAGAAATCAAAGATCAAAACGATCAACCAGTGACCAGAAGCGCTCATTCCAAGAATTAATAAAGCGGTGATAATAAGTACCGTAACCGCCAATTTAGATCGTTTCGTCTCTTTAATCGTGATTTTCATCAAAGCGACTCCTCCGACAATCATTCCCAAGGCAAACGCCGCTCCCGATAATCCATATATAAAAACCGAAGCGTGGAGAACTTTTGTGAGTAAAAATAGATTAGCAATATTTATGGTTCCCGCAGCAAAAAGGAAGGCCGCAATCAATAACGCGAGCGAGCGTAAATAGCGATCATGAAATATGAATTTCATTCCATCTGCAGCTTTAACTTTTTCCGCACTCGCTGCAAATTCAGGTTTGCGATTGACCTTGAGTAAATACGGAGCTGCCCCCAACACCGAGAATGAGACCGCATCAGAGATAAACGGCGTCTTATACCCCGTCTGCGAAACCAAAATTCCCCCAACTGCTGGCGCGAAGAGTCCTGCCATGGCGTAAAGCGTCTGCGAAAATCCCATTTGTTTTGAAAAGTCCTCGTTAGAAACCAAATTTGGCAAAAGAGCCATGAAGGTCGGATTTTCTATAGCTCCGCAGGAACTCGAAACAAACAAAGTAACAGCCAGCGAGATCATATTGTGCTGGTAGATGAGCGAGATTATCAGTAAACCTTGAAGCAAGGATGTGATGGGAATTATTGCTTTCGTGCTGTAGCGATCTGAAAGCCAACCGGCAATCGGCACCATAACTACCATCGAGACTGTTCCAGAAGCCAAAAGGACGCTCACAAATGTCGCTCCGTGGCCACGCTCTCGAAGTATCAGCGCGAATGCCGATGTTTCGCTCCCAAGCATCGAAAAAGCTCTAAAACCTGCGACCGCTCGAGCCTTCCCCCACTGGGTAGTTATTCCACTTGCCATAAATTCAGCCTAAGTAGCCAGACTATTCATGTCACTAGACAATAGGTTTAGTTGTGGTTGAGAGCGTATTGACCATTTGTTGCCCCGTGGAGAAAATTCTCCATGCCTATAACCATGGATCGAACTCTTCGCCATATGTCCTGGGCGAATCAGCAAATATACGCAGCTTGTTCAAAACTACCTGAAGAGGCGTTGAATGCTTATCTCGTTAACTCAGAGTGGACCGCGAGGCGACTCCTTCAACATATCGTGTCTGGATCTGACTGGTATGTGTTCTGCCTTGGGATCGCTCCCTGGAATGACATTCCAACGCCGCGAGCTATTGCAGACATCTCAGCGCTTGCCGTGACTCTAGCGAAATGTGACTCCCAAATCCTCTCTGTAGCTGAATTGGAGGATGAAGAGCTGACCTTTGTAGAAGGCGATACAGAGACCAAGGTCTTTCGCTCCACTCTCCTCTCAGAGGCCGCGATGCATGCAACAGAACATCGTGCTCAACTCATTGACGCGCTCGAATTCAAAGGCTTCGAGGCACTAAATCTTGACTCCATTGACCTCTGGGCTTTCGAAAATTATGAGCGCAGCCGCTCCTAATTTTTTCACCTGCAACGCGTAGTTGGGTTTACCTCGGTAGACTTGAGTGTGTTTCAAGGAATCTCTCTATCCTCGCTCCTAGGAGTCGCTATGGCTGCCACCTCTGGTCTTGGTGCGCCGGTAGCGACGGTGACCGCAGGAGAATCTCAAGCCCTAATAAGTTGGGCTGCTCCAGGGCAAGCTATCAATGGCATAGATATCGAGGAGAGCGTCGACTCTGGGAATAATTGGGTAAGTGTAACTAAATTACCCCCAACATCCACACACCTTCGAGTTCAGAATCTGACTGACGGAAAAAATTATTGGTTCCGTGTGCGGTGGATCTGGCCAGATAATTCCTTGGGCATTCCGAGTGCAACGCTGGTTGCCATCCCAATCAATAAACCCGCTGCCATCTGCGAGCGACCGGCGTTATGCACACAGACAAATAGAACCGTAGGTTTTGAGCTACTCATCGATTTCCTCCGCTTTTGAATGCACCAAATAATTCCCTAACAATGTCCCAAGAGCTGCACCCACCAATTGGGCGAGAATAAATCCAGCTACTGAACGAAGTGCAATCCCGCTAAAAGTATTGGTAAATCCGCGCGCAAAAGTGACTGCCGGGTTAGCAAAAGATGTAGATGACGTGAACAAATATGCGCTGCCGATCCAGCCCGCCACGACTACAGGTGAAAGTGCAAGTTTCTTTTGCCCCCGAAGCATTTGAATCAAAAATAAGAGACCTGCGGTTGCAACGACTTCGCCCAACAAGAGATTGAACCCGCTGCGAACGTGATGAGATTGAAAGAGGGCGGGATTTTTGAACATTAAGTTGGCAAGAATCACTCCCGCTATTCCTCCAAAAAACTGAGCGAACACGTAACTCATTGCTTGCGGAGCGCCTACCCTTCGCTGAGCCCAATCACTCAAAGTAAACGCTGGATTAAAGTGCGCCCCGCTGACCGGCCCAAGAATCTGGATCAAAATCCCAAGCGCGACTACCGTCGAAAAAGTGTTAATTAAAAGTTCGACTCCTCGGTCTGCACTGATGTTTGCCGCCATGGTCCCAGAGCCCACGACTACGGCAACCAGAGTGCAGGTTCCGAGGAATTCTGCGATTAACCTGCGAAGCATTAACTAGCAGCAGGGAGTGGTGCAACAGCAAGGATCACACTTGCAAACCTGGCAATTGCAACAGATTTCGAGATCTTGAGTCATTTTTTCCTCCAATTGATGTTTGTCAATGCGTAAATTAGTACTCAAATTGATAAATGTCAATGTAAGATACAGGTATGTCGACACCAGTTACGATCATGAAGTCCCCGACCGACCTACCCTTAATTGCAGCGCAATTTAAAGCGCTCGGAGATCCGACACGTCTCGAGTTGATGGTTACTGTCGCGGGGAGCGCAAACTCGGAAGCCTGTGTCTGCGATCTGACGCCGGATACTGGCTTAACCCAGGGGACAGTGAGCCATCACCTGAGAATTTTGGTTGAAGCTGGCCTACTTGAGCGATCTCAACGTGGAAAGTGGTCGTATTATTCTCTGACAACTGCGGCAGAGAAATTACTGGCTTCATTTAACATCGCAATTCCCCTTAGGGTGTTAAAACAGGATGATTGCTAGAACTATTGACACTTAAACACTTAACCTTTAAGTTAAGTGTTGATGAAAGTTAATTCGAGGCCCCAGAACCTAGACCTTGTTTTTGATGCTCTTGCAAGTGAGCATCGACGAGAAATTCTCTATGTCCTGAGCCTGCAACCCGCTTCCATCAGTGATTTAGCCTCGCAACGTGAACTTTCACTGCAGGCAATTCATAAGCACATCAACCTGCTTGTAGAAGCTGGCATGGTTACTCGGAAAAAGTCAGGCAGGGTTACCTTTTTGACTTTAAATCGCGCTGGAATGCGGGGAATCCAGGAATGGGTGAACCAATTCCAGGCACATTGGGATGGTGGAACTGAGACCCTCGAAAATTATTCGAACACTCTGGAATTCAAGAAACAACTTAAGAAGGAGAAGCCGTGAAGAAATTTTTATTTATATACAACGCGAGCCCAGCCGAGGGAGCCGATTCTATGGATGATTGGATGAAGTGGTTCCAATCGATTGGTGAGCACCTTGTTGACGTTGGAAACCCGATTCAAGGGGGCACCTTGGTAAAAGGTAACAATGTGAGTGAGCTCAGCTCGTTCGATGACCTAGTCGGAGGATATTCATTGATTAACGCGAAGGACATTGAAGAAGCAGCAGGATTAGCGAAGAGTTGTCCAAATGCTGCTGGAATAAGGATTTTCGAAACCCTCCCTATGTAACTAACACCTCGCTGGCTAAGGCTCTAGATTCCACAGCTTCAAGGAGAAGTAGACTTTGAGCAGCCTTACCAACCGAGGAGTTTCCATGAAGGCTCTACGCAAACTCGAAGAAAAACCAGGATTTGTACTAGTGGATCTGCCAGAGCCTTCACCGAATTTACGCGAAGTGAAAATTCGAGTGCTAAGAACTGGTATCTGCGGAACCGACCTTCATATAAAAAATTGGGATGAATGGGCAAGCAAAACAATTAAAGTCCCAATTACTCCCGGCCATGAGTTCAGCGGAACCATTGTGGAAATTGGCCCTGAGGTAACCAGTGTCAAAGTTGGCGATTTCGTCTCAGGTGAAGGCCACATCGTCTGCAATCTTTGTCGAAATTGTCGGGCGGGGCGCCGCCATTTATGCATGAACACAGTCGGGGTCGGCGTAAATCGAGACGGTGCATTTGCGGAATTTATTTGCATTCCCGAATCAAATGTTTGGAAGCACGAACCTGGCATTGACCCCGATTTAGCTGCAATTTTTGATCCGCTTGGGAACGCGGTTCACGTTGCACTTTCCTTCCCTCTAGTCGGTGAGGATGTTTTGATTACAGGTGCTGGACCAATAGGAATCATGTCGGCGCAAGTCGCTCGCTTTGCGGGTGCTAGATATATCGTGATTACCGACATTTCCGAAGAGCGCTTGGCATTGGCTCGGACAATGGGTGTCGATGTTGCCGTAAATGTTTTATCAGAGAATCTCCGTGATGTGATGCATGATCTTGGAATGACCGAAGGGTTCGATATCGCTTTTGAAATGAGTGGAAGTCCGGCAGCGCTCCCCCAAATCCTAGACAACGTTGGGCATGGGGCACGAATTGCTTTGCTAGGTCTGCCAAGCAAGCCAATTGAAATTGATTGGGCCAAAGTAATAACGAATATGGTGACGATCAAGGGGATCTACGGTCGCGAAATGTTTGAAACTTGGTACGCAATGACCGCGATGATAAAAAAGGGACTCGACATATCTCCCGTGATTACACACAAGATGCCTTATACCCAATGGGAAGAAGCTTTCAATATCGCCGGCATGTCGAATGCCGGAAAAATTGTTTTGGACTGGAGTTAACATGTTTACGGACATTAGAAATCAATTAATAACCGAGTTAGCGGAAATAGCAAAGGCTGGAACTACCAAAACCGAAAGTGAGATTACCTCTGCGCAGGGCTCGCACGTCACGATTGAGGGGAAGCCATTTCTTAATTTCTGCGCGAACAATTATCTAGGCCTATCAAATAACCCTGGCATCATTGCCGCGGTAAAAATAAGTTTGGATGAACACGGGTATGGGCTCTCCAGCGTCCGTTTCATTTGCGGCACTCAAGACCTTCATTTAAAACTGGAAGCGAAACTCACTGAATTTCTTCACCAAGAAGAGACGATCCTCTTCCCTTCTTGTTTTGATGCAAACGGTGGAATCTTTGAGGTATTGATGAAGGATCAAGATGCCATCATCTCCGATGAACTCAATCATGCCTCCATTATTGACGGGATTCGACTTTCAAAGGCGCAACGCTTTCGGTACAAAAACCGCGATATGGCCGATCTCGAAAAACAATTAATCGATTCGCAATCAGCTCGCCGCAGACTGATCGTTACAGATGGCGTGTTTTCTATGGATGGTTACTTGGCGCCACTTCCTGCAATCTGTGATCTTGCCGAAAAATACAACGCAATGGTCATGGTTGATGACTCGCATGCTGTTGGATTTATGGGAGCAACCGGTGCAGGTACGCCGGAACACTTTGGCGTACAAGATCGGATCGAAATTATTTCGGGCACCTTGGGCAAAGCACTCGGAGGCGCATCCGGCGGGTACATCAGTGCTCGTAAGGAGATAGTAGATATTTTGCGCCAAAAAGCGAGACCGTATCTCTTTTCGAATTCGGTTCCACCCGCTGTAGTTTCTGGATCACTGAAGGCCTTGGACTTAGTTAAATCTGGCGAAAACCTTCGCGAAACCTTGCGAACAAACGCCAAATTATTTCGTCATTTAATGGAATCCGAAGGCTTCACTCTCTTGCCTGGAGAACATCCCATTGTTCCGGTGATGTTCGGTTCAGAATCTGACGCAGTTGAATATGCAAAAGGTTTGCATTCTGAAGGAATCCATGCGGTCGCCTTTTCTTATCCTGTCGTTCCGCTTGGAAAAGCCCGTATCCGGATTCAAATCTCTGCGGAGCACACCGAGCAAGACATTATGAAGTGTGTAGCCGCATTTATAAAAGTTCGCTCTTGCAAATAATCTGCAATTAAGTGCGAGCAACGCCACATTTTATTAGTTGAAGTTTCAACTAACTCAATGTAGAGTTCAAGTTATTCACGTATAGTGATTTTTACAACTAGCAAAGGAATAACATGTCAGTACTTTCTTCACTACCAACAGGAACATTCACAATCGATCCATCACACAGCCGCATTGGCTTCAGTGTTCGCCACGCAATGGTGACCAAAGTCCACGGTTCATTTAATGAATTCACCGGTTCTGGAACCGTCGAAAACGGAGTAGCTTCATTAAGCGCTGAAATGAACGCTAGTTCAATCGATACCCGCAGCCCTGATCGCGATGCTCACTTGCAGTCACCAGATTTCTTTGATGCAGCAAACTTTCCAAAGCTCACCTTCGTTTCGACATCGGCCAAAGATTCCGGTTCTGACAAGGTAATTGTTGAAGGAAATCTCACGATCAAAGATGTTACCAAGCCAATTTCAATTGAATTTGAATACACAGGAACAGCAAAAGATCCATATGGAAATGCTCGCTTCGGATTCGAAGGTACTTCAGAGATCAATCGTAAGGACTTCGGACTTACCTGGAATGCAGCGCTCGAAACCGGCGGACTTTTAGTTTCAGATAATGTGAAACTAGAGTTTGAAATTTCGGCAATCGCTAAGGTCGCAGCTAACGCCTAATCGCACCCAATTTCGAAGTAGG
>CAIYQS010000225.1 GCA_903928395.1 uncultured Actinomycetes bacterium
CCATTAACTTGGCTCGATATGTGCGCGGGCCCTGGAGGTAAAGCCTCCGCGCTTTACACAGCTCTCGCTGTAGAAAGAGAATTGGATACCTTCACCGCAAATGAACCGAGTGAACATCGAGCCCGATTGGTGGCTCAAGTCATCCCAAATCAGAACGTTATTAGTCATCCGGGACAAGAATTAGCTGCCCTGGGACAGACCTACGATCGAATTTTAATAGACGCCCCTTGTACTGGTTTAGGAGCGCTCCGGCGTCGACCAGAAGCGCGCTGGCGAAGGACTCCCCAAGATCTCAAGGAATTGGTAAAAGTTCAACGGGAGTTGCTTGAAAGCGGCGTCTCGCTATTAAATCCCGATGGTTTATTAGCATATGTAACGTGTTCTCCTCACATATTGGAGACCAAAGCACAGGTTCTTGACTTATTGCATCGCAATAAGGATATTGAGCTGCGAGATATTACGCCTTTTTTACCTGAAATGGTTCCTAACCGCGTGCTAACGACCGATGGCACCCTGCAATTGTGGACTCACCTGGACGACGCTGACTCTATGTTTATGGCACTTTTCGCGCGCCGAAAGTAGTTGGATAAAATAATCTCATGGCTACTCGGATCTGTCCAAGCATTCTCAATGCGGATCATTCCCGGCTCTTCCAAGAAATTGATCAAGTATTGTCGGCTGACCTATTGCATCTTGATGTAATGGATAATCGTTTTGTTCCTAATCAGACTTTTTCACTGAATGAATGCCGGGAAATAATTGGATATTCTAGAATTCCCGTTGACACACATTTAATGATTGCCGATCCCGATGAAAAAGCGGTGCTTTATGCGGAAGCCGGAAGCTCCAGCGTCACGTTTCATTTTGAGGCTAGTTCAAATCCCACGAACACAATTGCTCAACTACACAATTCTGGAGTTCGCGTCGGTTTGGCTGTTAAGCCGAAGACAACTTTTGAGGCCATCGAAAAATTCCTTCCAGACATTGACATGCTCCTTATCATGACCGTCGAGCCGGGATTTGGGGGCCAGGCATTTATGGTCGACCAATTGCAGAAAGTAGTTCAGGCTCGCGAAGCAATTTCCAAATTAGTAAACAAAGCCCCCTGGCTACAAGTAGATGGTGGCATTTCGCTCGATACCATCGCTGCTGCTGCTCATGCCGGTGCCGACACCTTTGTGGCTGGCAGTGCCATATACAAATCAACGGATCCTAAAGATATGATAAAAAAATTGCGTGAATTGGCTTTGCCATGAGTTACGAAGAGAAACACTTATTGCACGCCATCGAGTTAGCGGAGCGTGGGCTAGGCCAAACTTTTCCCAACCCGATTGTAGGCGCTGTAATAGTTAACCCCGAAGGTGAAGTTATCGGGGAGGGATTTCACGCCGGGGGAGACCACGCAGAAATCGTTGCTATAAAAGATGCCCAGTCCAAGGGCTATGGAGTAACAGGCGCTTCGGTTTACTGCTCGCTAGAACCTTGTAACCATTCTGGGAAAACCCCGCCTTGTTCAACATCTCTCATCGAAGCCGGAGTAGCGGAAGTTTATTTCGCGCTTTCGGATCCAAATCCCATCGCAGCAGGTGGAGCTAGCGCTCTGCGGGAAGCAGGCGTACAAGTCGAAGGCGATCTGCTTGTCAATGATGCTGTGTACTCAAATCGAGCCTGGATTACCAAAGTCAGGCTTGGTCGACCCCGCATCACCGTGAAAATTGCACAAACTCTAGATGGTCGAGTGGCCGCAAGTGACGGTAAATCTAAATGGATCACTAACGATTCTGCTAGAGCACATGCAAAACAATTGCGAGAACAGTTTGACGCGATATGTGTGGGCACGGGCACAGCGGTCGCAGACAATCCAACTCTTCGGGGAGCAACCCGGAACCCCAAGCGCTTTGTAATCGGTAATCGTGACCTTCCTTCACTTGCCCTGAATCAAGAGGAAGGATTTGAGCAGCTCAAAACTCATGATTTCACTCATGTCCTGAAGGTTTTCAGCGACAAAGGATTCAATTCGGTGCTAATAGAGGGTGGGCCAACCCTGATTTCAGCCGCGCTAAGTTCTGATGTGGTCGATGAGATTCACCTATATCAGGCCGGTTCAATCCTAGGTTCAGGTAAATCTTCCGTTGATATTCCGGAATTCACCGATTTTTCCCACCAACTACACTATGAGATCACCGCATTATCAATCATAGAAGGCGATATCTTCGCCATCTACTTTAAGAAGGATGATCAATAGTGTTTACCGGACTGATTGAAGCCGTTGGAGAAGTCACGCGCGTGGACCACACCAGCGATGCGCTGACTCTGACAATCAAGACTCCCTCCGAGTATTCCTCTTTTGTGCATGGAGAATCAATAAGTGTGGATGGCGTCTGCCTCACCGTTATTTCCTTCACCGAAAACTCCTTTACGGTAGATGTCATGAGAGAGACGCTCTTGGTAACCTCTCTTAAAAGCATTTCTGTGGGCAAGAAAGTAAATGTGGAACGCGCAGTTGTCGCTGGCGGTCGACTCGGCGGACATTATGTTCAAGGACATGTCGATACCGTAGGAAGACTCGAAAAACGAAAGCCCGGAGAGAAGTGGGAGTACTTCACATTTAGCATTCCAAAAGAGTTCACCAAATATATTGTCAAGCGCGGATCAATCTCGATCCAAGGGGTATCACTAACTGTTGTCGAAGTTTCCAAACGCCATCTCACGGTTTCACTCATTCCTGAAACCTTGCGGGCAACCACGCTTGCGCTACTTCAACCCGGAGATGAAGTAAATCTCGAGGTTGATATTTTGGCAAAGTATGTAGAGAAGGCTTTAGGAAGATCCAAGTGAGTTTAAAAGAGGCAATCGCGGAACTTCAAGCCGGAAAATTTCTTTTGGTTACTGACGATCCTTCCAGAGAAAATGAGGGTGACTTAATTCTTGCTGCCGAATTTGCAAACGCTGACAACATCGGATTTATGGTTCGCCATACATCTGGAATTATTTGCGTGCCGCTTACGCCACAGGCAACTGATGCTTTCGACCTTCCGCCAATGGTTCTAAGGAATGAAGATCACAAAGAGACCGCTTTCACAGTTTCAGTAGATAAACGTCTGGGAAGCACAACGGGAATATCTCCAGCAGAACGGGCAGCAACCATAGTCGCGCTTTCAGATTCTTCAAGCACTTCCGACACCTTTACCCGACCGGGACATGTCTTTCCATTACGCGCACATCCACTCGGGCTGGCAGGACGCCAGGGACACACTGAAGCCGCCATTGACCTGATGCGATTAGCAGGACTTCATCCAGCAGGTGTCCTCAGCGAAATTGTCGGGGATCGCGGTGAAGTTTTAAAAGGGGAGGAGCTCGATAAATTTGCGCTTCTACATGGAATTTATCAAATCTCAATTTCCGAAATCATCGCCGAAATGTCAGAACTTCCCGCGATGGATCGTCAGATGCACCCACTAGCTTCCGCGCTGCTTCCGCGCGGGGAACACGATTGGCAGATTCATGTGTACCGTGGATCTCAAGGTGAAAGTCATATCGCGATGATTCTTGGCGAGTTGACTGGACCCGTGCTTACGCGAATTCATTCCGAGTGCCGCACCGGAGATGTCTTCTCTTCCGCTCGCTGTGACTGCGGGGCCCAATTGCATGAGGCAATGTCTCGGATTGAAGAGACCGGAAATGGATTAGTCGTTTATCTCGATGGGCATGAGGGTCGGGGAATTGGACTCGTCAACAAGATCAAGGCATACGCGCTTCAAGATAGAGGCTTTGACACCATAGCCGCGAATCTCGAACTCGGATTGCCTGTAGATTCACGAAAGTGGGAGGATTCAATTGGAATTCTTCGAGATCTAGGGGTGAATCACGTCAGTTTGATGTCTCACAACCCACTTAAGTCCCAGGCTCTTGTTGATGCTGGCATCGTTACCGAAATTGTGCCTACTAAAACCCATATCACCGCCGAAAACCGAACCTATCTAACGACAAAACGTTCCGAACTGGGTCACTCTTTAGAAATTTAGCTAGAGTGTAAACTCGGCATTTGGACCAGCCAGTTGGCAATTCATTTTAATCTTTTTTTTGGGAGCATCTATGAGCGGTGAGGGCACACCATTAAAACTGTTATCCAAGGAACTCGGATCAAGTTCTGCCAAGGGTAGAAAGATCGCCATCGTTGCCGCTAGTTGGCATTCTGAGATAGTGGACATCATGATCGACCATGCGACTGCCGAGCTCCAACGGCTCGGATTGGAAAAAGTTGAAGTTTTTCGAGTTCCAGGCTCTTTTGAAATTCCAGTTATGGCTGCCAACCTGATCGATAAATACGATGGATTGATAACGCTCGGGTTGGTACTTCGGGGTGAAACTGCACATTTTGAGTATGTATGTTCCGGCGTGACACAGGGAATAACGCAATTAGGGGTGACTAGTAAAAAACCGATCGCCTTTGGAGTATTGATGTGCGAGAAACTTGCTCAAGCTATTGATCGAAACGGTAGTGATGGTGCATCAGAAGATAAAGGCGTTGAATGTGCCCAAGCAGTAATTGCCACCCTGATTGCCATCGATTCAATTAAGGTTTCCTAGTGAAGAATTTTGATCAATTGTGGGACGAGCTCCTACATATCGCGAGTACTCGACCAGAAGGGTCAGGAACAGTCGAATCCCTCGATGCTGGTATTCATGCGATGGGTAAAAAGATCATTGAGGAGGCGGGAGAGGTCTGGCTCGCTGCCGAACACGAGAGCAATGAAGCAGTCGCGTTAGAAATATCGCAACTAATTTATCGTCTTCAAGTTTTGATGCTTGCAAGAGGTATTTCACCAGTTGACGTTTATAAAGTTCTTTGAGAGATAACGGGGATTTCAGATGCTAAAAGTTGCGATTCCAAATAAGGGCTCCTTATCTGATTCCGCCGTTGCAATGTTGAAAGAGGCCGGCTACCGGCAACGAACCGATCCACGCGATCTAACGCTCATAGATAATGAAAATGAGATTGAATTTTATTATCTTCGCCCACGCGACATAGCGCTTTATGTTGCCAGCGGAGAGTTGGAAGTGGGGATCACTGGGAGAGATTTGCTCATCGACAGCGGAGCGGACGCCGTAGAATTGCTCGCTCTTGATTTTGGCAAAAGTACTTTTCGTTTTGCGGCTCCACTTGGATCGTCCCTAAATGAAGCAGATCTGGCTGGAAAGCGAGTAGCAACTGCTTATCCTGGATTAGTCGCTAACCACTTTGAGAAATCTGGGATTTCGGTAAAAGTTGTTCGACTGGATGGAGCGGTAGAAAGTTCCGTTCGGCTTGGAGTGGCGGATGTCATCGCGGATGTGGTCTCCACTGGAGGGACGCTTCGCCAAGCCGGCCTCACGGTATTTGGAGAACCGATTTTGCAGAGTGAAGCGATCCTCATTGAACGTCCTACTGCAACTCGTTCCGCGGAAGTTGAAACCCTATTGCGTCGACTTCAAGGCGTTGTAATTGCACGTCAATACGTCTTGGTGGATTATGACGTGCGCTCCGAATTCCTCGATGCCGCATGTGCTCTCACTCCGGGGATCGAATCTCCAACTATTTCTCCATTGCAAAGGAGTGACTGGAACGCCGTCCGAGCAATGGTTAAGCGCAGTGACATTAATCAAATTATGGATGATCTTTGGAAAGTCGGAGCGCGAGGAATATTGGTGACAGATATTCACGCCTGCCGACTTTGATATCCTCGAATCCGCATTTGATGCACTGTTGAGTGATTGTTTAACTGATTCCCATCAGTCGTAGCACTCCGGTCAAATCCCCGTCGTCAATCGCGGACAAAGCTGCTGCCTTGACTATCGGCTTCGCATTAAAGGCAACGCTCAAGCCAGAAATCTCCATCATTCCAAGATCGTTAGCGCCGTCACCAACTGCCACCGTTCGGGAAAGGGGGATAGCTAATAATTCGGAAAGTTCTCGCAAATAGCTCGCCTTGGCTGCTCTGTCAATGACGGGACCTAAAGTTTTCCCGGTCAAAACATCTTTATCAACTTCGAGTTGGTTTGCTCTGAAGAAGTCGATCTCCAGGCTTACGAGAATCGGACGAATTACATTTTCAAAGCCACCTGAAACAACGGCAACTTTATGCCCATGAGCGTGCAGGGTATCAACCATCTCCTGTGCACCTTTCGATAGTGAGATTTCATTTCTCACTTGGTCAAAGACGTTGGTCGACAATCCGGCGAGAAGTCCAACCCGTTCCTTGAGAGATTGTGAAAAATCAATTTCACCCCGCATGGTGCGCTCAGTGATTTCTACAACTTGTTCACCTACCCCCGCATGTTGAGCGAGAAGATCGATAACTTCCTCTCGAATGAGCGTGGAATCCATGTCTAGAATCACTAGACGAGAATCGTCCTTCATTTTTCGTCGTTGGCTTCAGAAAAGTCCAACGCGATGTCAATTCCCGAAGTGCTGCCAAATTCATTGATATCTTTGGCTATTGCGCGTGCATGTGCGGGATCAAAGGAAATGAGAATTCCGATAATTAGTCGCCCGCGGAGCGCAATTCGTTGCATTTCCATTATGCTCAGGGAAAATGGCGCAAGGACAGCCAGAAGTGATTCTTCGACTCCAGGTTTATCAACGGTGGATAGCAATATGAGGCCCGAAATTCTATTTTGTGCTGGAGGCATGAGGCGAAGATTAGCCTGTATGGGACGAGGAGCAGGTATCTTTCATCCTTGTGAGCCTTGTTTTAGACCTTCGAGACGTATCAGTAATTCGAGATCAGAAGACTATTTTGGGACCGCTCTCGTGGCGGGTTCTCTCCGGAGAACGCTGGGTCGTGCTGGGCCCAAATGGGGCGGGCAAGAGCACGCTTTTTGCCTTGGCAGGCTCGCTCATCCATCCTTCGCGAGGAGAAGTATCTATCCTCGATGAACAGATGGGTAGAACAGATGTCTTTGAATTACGACCGCGCATCGGACTAACTTCCAATGCCATCGTTGAATTAATCCCAGAAGATGAGACAGTCATTAATGTTGTCATGACCGCGGCTTATGCAATTGTGGGTCGTTGGCAAGAAAGTTACGACCTGTGGGATGAATCAAGGGCTCTTAGTTTGTTAACGACCCTCGGAGTAAGAGAACTAATAGAGCGCACCTTTGGAACGCTCAGCGAAGGCGAGAAAAAACGTACGCTCATCGCACGAGCACTGATGCCCAATCCCGAACTACTTTTATTAGACGAGCCAGCAGCCGGGCTCGATCTTGGTGGAAGAGAAGACCTCTTACGGCGATTGAATTCCCTTGCGCTAGATCCCACAAGTCCTGCGACGATTATTGTGACTCATCATGTTGAGGAGATTCCACGTGGAACGACTCATTGTCTTCTTTTGAGTGAAGGCTTAGCAGTGGCGCAAGGTCCGCTGGCAGAAGTCTTGACGGCCACAAACCTGTCCATGGCTTATGACATTGAAATCGAATTAAACGAAACCGATGGTCGTTACTTCGCACGAGCTACAAATAGATAGGGGATCGCATGTTCCATTTTACGTTTTTGCAGGCGGCAGTAACTGGGCTAATCCAAGGGATCACTGAGCTATTCCCAATTTCAAGTTTGGGTCACTCCGTATTGGTGCCAGCTTGGCTCGGTGGATCATGGCGGGCATTTTCGGATACACCTCAGTACTTACTTGTCGCTGTGGCTTTCCACCTTGCTAGTGCTATCGCGCTCTTCCTTGTTTTTGCACCGCGCTGGATCGAAATCCTTAGATCCGTTTTCAGCTGGAAGAAGAATTCATCCGCTTTTCGAATTTTCTGGCTGCTCGTTTTGGGGACTATTCCCGTTGCTTTAATTGGCTTCGCATTTAACAATTTCTTTCAACGGAATTTTCAAAAGCCACTCAGCAGTGCAATATTTCTCACTATAAATGGACTTATCCTTTTTGGTGCTGAGCGCCTCACCATGCATCGCCGCGCTCATAGCGTTCCAAGTGATGAAAACTTGGCAATTGTTGAGCGCGTCTCTCCCGGACAGGCCGTGGTTATCGGCGTCGGACAGAGCGCCGCACTTTTTGCTGGAATTAGTCGATTCGGTGTAACTGTTTCCTTTGGAATGCTTCGCGGTTTATCGCGATCGGTAGCGGCGGACTTCGCCTTTCTGCTTTCATTTCCGGTGATCCTTGGTGCATCAATCGTGAAGCTTCCGAAGTTAGGGCACGGGGCACTCGCAGGTTCCTACGGCGCTCTTATATTTGGGGCTTGCATAGCATTCCTGGCCACAATTTTTAGCGTTAAAGTTCTTACGCGTTGGTTTAAGACGAATTCGCTTCGCCCTTTCGCCATTTACTGCTTGCTTGCCGGCACAATTTCTATAGTGAAATTCGGCTTCTTTAACTGATGTTCGTAGGTCTTGGAACAATAATCAATATTGGGACCATTCTCTTAGGTACTAGCGTTGGAATTGCAGGCGGTGTCCGATTCCCGGACAAGTTGCGAATCCTTGTCACAGATGTATTGGGATGCATCGTCCTGATCAACGCCGCTGATAATCTCCGAAGCGTTTGGGAGAAGCCATTTGTAAACGCAGTTCCCAAAGGCTGGACAACGCTCGGGACGCTTACAGCACTGATTTTGGGTGGGGTGGCAGGTTATTTGCTGCGAATAGAAGGTAGATTGGAAACTTTAGGACAGCGAATTAAGGAACGATTTGGTACAAAGGACAAGGGCGATTTTCTGACTGGATTTATGACCGCCTCATTGTTGTTCGCTATTGGGCCACTTGCTATTTTAGGAAGCATCAGTGATGGAATGCATACGGGGATTCAACAACTTGTTCTAAAAAGTACATTGGATGGCTTTGCGGCAATGGCCTTTGCAACAACATTTGGTTGGGGGGTGGCTTTTTCAATTATTCCCGTAGCCATCTACCAATTCAGTTGGACTGGAATTGGTTTCTTCCTTGGCAACATATTGACCACTTATCAGATTCAATCGCTTACAGCCGTTGGGGGAGTATTGCTTTTAGGCATTGGACTCCGCTTACTAAATATAAAACTGATTGCGGTAGGTGATTTACTTCCAGCGCTAATTTTTGCGCCACTGCTCGCCTTAGTGGCACATCAATTTGTATAAGTTTGGAAATCCGGTCAGAAGGTAGAAGCGTCAATCACGAAGCGATATTTAACATCGCTTGCCACTGTTCGTTCATACGCTTGATTGATGTAATCGGCATTGATCACTTCGACATCACTTAAAATATTGTGCTGTGCACAAAAATCTAGCATTTCTTGAATCTCTGGAATTCCGCCGATCATTGACCCTGAGAGCGAACGCCTAAGACGCAAAAGGGAGAAAGCCGTGACTTCATAAGGTTTTCCTGGCAATCCAATGACTACCAGAGTGCCATTTAGTTTTAGAAGTTCTAGGTATTTATTGATGTCAAGTTCTGCGGAAACGGTGTTGAGAATGAGATCAAAACTCTCTTTAAGCGGTGCAAGTACTTCAGGATTCTTTGTCACCACAAAATGGGTTGCCCCCATTGCCTTTGCATCGCTCTCCTTTCCTGCTGAGTGCGAGAAGACCGTAACTTCTGCTCCCATGGCGGCGGCGAATTTAACCCCCATATGGCCAAGGCCACCAAGGCCGATTACGCCGACTTTCATTCCAGGCCCCGCACCCCAATGTCGAAGCGGCGAATACAAGGTAATCCCCGCACATAAAAGGGGAGCCACTCCAGACATTTCGAGCGAATCAGGTACTTTGAGCGCAAAATCTTGGTCGATGACGAACTTATTTGAGTATCCTCCAAAAGCAACGGTCACACCGTCCCTCTCGTAGCCGTTATATGTGCCCGTCATCCCATTTAAGCAATACTGTTGTTCTCCCGCCAGGCAGTTTTCGCAGGTTCTGCAGGAATCAATGAAAACCCCCACGCCGATTCGATCTCCAATGGCAAATTTTGTAACGTCGGGTCCAATGTGGGTAACGATTCCAACTATTTCGTGCACTGGGACCATGGGAAAAATGGCTGATCCCCACTCTTCGCGAGCCTGATGAATGTCAGAGTGGCAAATGCCGGCAAAGGTAATATCGAAGCCCACATCGGTGGCTCTTAAAGCTCGTCGTTCAAAAGTGTATGGCGCAAGCGGCGCTTTTGGTTGCAAAACTGCATATCCATTAGTTTTCATGGGCAAAAGTTACATTAGTTGTGTCCGAGAAGGGAGTTGAACCCTCAAGCCCTTGCG
>CAIYQS010000226.1 GCA_903928395.1 uncultured Actinomycetes bacterium
GGTCGTTCCGCCTGATTGCGCAGCTGATTCGGGTTTGGATTCGAACTCATGGATGCGGGCGATATACGCCTGAGTGGCTGACCGAAGCGCAATTTCGGAGTCAATTCCCAATTTCTGTGCCTGATCAATAATTCCAAGGAGTACGGCACCTAGCCCCGCCGCATCAGTATCCGCGGCAAGAGTGACGGGATGAGAAACAGGAAGTGAATATCCGTACGTGTCGGCGCGGTAAATCACCTTTGCTGCCAGCGCCATTGCTGGTTGTGCCATAGGGACGCCATCGGTTGCAGAGGTTCGCCCTTTTTCATCTCGCTTCTGCTTTTCCCAATTTTCTAAGACATCATCGAAGGTAACGGTCGAATCAGTAAAGACATGCGGATGGCGCCTGATTAACTTATCGGCGATGCCGCGAGCAACATCTTCAATGCTAAATGGATCTTGCGGATCCTCTTGCGCAATTGCGGAGTGAAAATAAACCTGCAGCAGGACATCTCCCAGTTCTTCCCGCATCGCGGTTCGATCTTTGAGGTCTACCGACTCCGAAAATTCATAGGCCTCTTCGAGAAGATACTTCAGTAAAGTCTCGTGAGTCTGCTCGGCATCCCACGGACAACCGCCTGGAGAACGTAAACGATGCATGACCTCTTGAAGTCGAATGAGTTCAGAGGTCATGATCGTGCAAGAACTACTTCGTTGCGGTAGGAGTTGGTGTTGGGGTGGCTGATCCAACAGGAACAACGGTGACTTGCGTTGCATCCCACGTTCCGTATTTGGAATCGATCTTTACGCCCTCTTTATTTGCTTGATCGCGCACCAAACCTTGCACAGCAGTTCCAGAATTTGCGACTGAGGTTCCATTCTTTTCAACCAATGCCGTGAGTGCTTCGACATAAAGAATTTCACGCACGTATCCAGGGAAGTCCGCGCTAGCGATGCCGGAAGAAACTTCACCAGACTTTAGTTTTGCTGCGCTGCCCTCTTGCTTGAGAATCGCTGCTTGTCGCGCTGTCACTTGGGGATCGGTCACGGACAGATTATTTGCAGCTGCGGTGTCCTTAAGTAGCGTCGAAATAATGTAGTAGTTGAGTTCTTGGGCGGTAAGTGACGATCCAAAGGCGAGTTGCATGCCGGTCGTTGACACGGTCTTACGCTCAGCGATGACGGCGTTGACGCTCTTGTTGAGTTGGCTCGCGCTTATCTTTACTTTACCTACCGTTGCCGCTGGAGAGGAACCATCCAACACAAACCACAGTCCAACACCGACACCAACAACGACTACTGCGCCGATGACGCCAGTAACTATTTTTTTCACGCTACAGCTCCCTAAAGATTTTGCAGGACTTCCATAGTCCACGACAGAACCGAAGTATCGCTTACTGAGCCATTGTCTAGCCAATTTGGGGTCGAACTCCGAGAGACAAGCAGGCTAGAAGTCGCTTGTTTTATCAAAGTTCCGGGATAAATCCGCAGCAGACGAAGTTGCGCCGATTCTGGGAGAACAATGGGAGCGATTTTAAGAAACTTGCCCTGCCAGACCACTTCGGTCAGATTCAGGGATTTGGCTAGGGTTCGAACTCTGGCGACCTCAATCAAGCTTCGAGCGGGTTCGGGTAAATCACCAAATCGATCCACAAGTTCTTCCACGATAGAGCTAAGTCCGGCATCATCGACACAATCGGCCATCCGGCGGTAGAGGTCGAGTCGAAGCCGCTCTGAAGGAACGTACTCAACTGGCAAGTGGGCCGTAATAGGAAGTTCTACCTTGCACTCTTTAATCCGTGGGTTTACATCAACATATCCGGTCTTGAAATCTTCCACCGCTTCCCCGACCATCCGCATATAGAGATCAAAGCCAACTTCTGCGATATGGCCTGATTGTTCTCCGCCCAGCATATTCCCGGCGCCGCGAATTTCGAGGTCCTTGAGCGCTACCTGCATTCCAGAGCCTAAATCTGTGTTGGTTGCGATAGTTGTTAGCCGGTCATGCGCAACCTCAGTAAGTGGTTTGTCTGGCGAATAAAGGAAATACGAATAAGCACGCTCTCTACCCCGACCTACGCGACCACGCAATTGGTGGAGTTGAGATAAACCGAAAGCATCTGCGCGATCCACGATCAAAGTATTTGCGTTGGGAATATCTATTCCACTTTCAATGATTGTTGTGCAGACCAGAATGTCAAAGTCGCGTTGCCAGAATCCAAGAATGACATCTTCCAAATCCCGCTCACTCATCTGACCATGTGCAACCCGGACCCTCGCCTCTGGCACTAACTCTTTAAGTCGTAGTGCAACACGATCGATACTCTCTACGCGATTGTGCAGGAAAAAGATCTGCCCGTCTCGAAGTAGTTCGCGGTGAATAGCTGCAGTGACCTGCTTCTCATCATAAGGTCCGACGTAAGTCAGAACCGGGTGACGTTCTTCGGGAGGAGTCGTTATGTTGGACATCTCTCTAATTCCGGTGATCGCCATTTCTAGGGTACGCGGGATAGGAGTTGCCGACATCGACAAAACGTCAATATTTGTTCGCGCTTTCTTTAACTCTTCTTTATGTTCCACGCCAAAGCGCTGCTCTTCATCGACAATAACCAATCCCAGATCTCGGAAAATCACATCCTTTGAGAGCAAGCGGTGAGTGCCAATAACGACGTCAATACTTCCAGATGCAAGTCCAGCGATGATCTCTTTGGATTCTTTTGGAGTATTGAACCTTGAGAGTCCTGCAATACGAATCGGAAATCCGGCGTAGCGCTCCTCAAAAGTCTTTAGGTGTTGTTGCACTAAAAGGGTTGTTGGAACAAGAACAGCAACCTGCTTTGCATCCTGTACTGCTTTAAACGCAGCGCGGATCGCGATTTCGGTTTTTCCATAACCAACGTCGCCACAGACCACGCGATCCATGGGATGGCTTCGCTCCATATCCCGTTTCACTTCATCAATCGTGGATAGTTGATCAATCGTTTCTACGTATGGGAAGGCCGCTTCAAGTTCTCGTTGCCAGGAAGTATCTTGCGAAAAAGCAAAACCCGGTGCGCTCATTCGCGCTGCATAGAGCTGAATTAACTCTGCCGCAATTTGCTTAACTGCTTTGCGCGCTTTGCGTTTAGTGTTCTGCCAATCTGCCCCACCGATGCGATGAATCGTGGGAGCTTCACCACCAACATATTTAGTGACCTGTTCCAAGGTATCAGTTGGGACAAAGAGGCGATCGCCGGGTTGACCGCGTTTAGATGAGGCGTATTCAATGACCAGATATTCGCGCGATATCCCATTGACGGTACGGGCAACGAGCTCTACATATCTTCCAACCCCGTGTTGCTCGTGAACAACATAATCGCCGGGCCGCAGTTCAAGTGGATCAATTGCCTTCTTGCGCTTGGAGGGCATTCGAGCCTGATCCTTGTTTGAACTCCGAACACCAGTAATATCTTTTTCGGTGATGAGTGCGCTCTTGAATTCGTGCGAAATAAAACCGTGTTCAATCGGAGTAGCTAAGACATAAATTGCATCTCGGGTTAGACCAGAAGAGATATTTTTAAGTAATCGAACTGGAAGTCCCGCTTGTTGAAAGAGTTTGGCATACCGCTCAACAATTCCGGGACCAGCGGCTGAAAAGACCAGGAGATAATTTTCGGTAAGCCATTCTTGTAAATCTGCAATGAGGCCTTCGCTATTGCCACGATATTCTGGGATCCCCTGAAGCGGAATGTTCTGTGGTGATTCGCCAAAATCACCGGCGTATGGATCGATTGAGCTCCAATGATTGGCTCGTTCGTGTAATTGATCGAGGCTGAAGTAGCCACCTCCTGCAAGTTCCGCTGTGAGATTTATTGGAGCGGCGGCACCTACTGCAGCATTGGACCACGATGCATCTAGGAATTCTTTGTTTGTCGCGACTAAATCCAGCGCTCTAGATCTGATACGCGGTTCATCGATAAGCACAATCTCAAAATTACTTGGGATGACGTCAACGATTGAATGCAGGTCATAGCGGAGCAAACCTTGCAGCGATTCCATGCCATCTACATAAATACCGTCAGCTAGTTTGGCCGTGATCTGGGCAACCTCGGGGAAGGCCACCGTCAGATAGCGAGCGCGCTCTTTTATGGCATCGGTTAAAAGAATTTCGCGGCAGGGATAAATGGTTATCCCATTGGTCACTGGTTCGAAGGTTCGTTGGTCGGCTACGGTGAACCAGGCGAGCTCCTCAATTTGATCTCCAAAGAAATCTATTCGGATGGGGTGATCCCGATCAGGCAGAAAGACATCCAAAATTCCGCCGCGAACCGCAAAGTCACCGCGCCGCTCCACCAAGTCGGTGCGCTGGTATCCAAGTAAGGCAAGGTGCGCCAGGAGCGTCTCCATCGAAATTTCATCTTCGATATCCAGTTTGAGGAGCGGCACTTCTATCGGCGCTATTGGTTGGATGAGGGCTCGCACAGAGGTGACGATTACTTTTGGCACATCGTGTCCTGCGGAGTCAAGGTGAGATAGAACTTTTATGCGGGCCGCGACGGTGTCGCTCTTGGGGCTCAATTTTTCGTGTGGGAGGGTTTCCCAAGGTGGGAGTTCGACGACGCTATCTGCCCCAAGATAGGTCTCCAACTCATCTTTAAGTTCATTTGCACGCCGGGAAGATGCGGTCACAATGACCAAGGGTGATTGTTCGCTGCGCGCCGCCAGCAGAAGTCCAGTAGCTGAGTTTGGCGCAACTACGTGCGTAGCCGATTGATCAATCTCGATATTTGAAAATGCCCGGAAGAGAGCGCTCATACCAACCCCTTCCACGCCAAAAGCCCCCGATTTCCAAAGAGGCGGGGGTACTTGCTTCAGGCAATTCTAGCCCGCCAGAGATGCAATGATTTACCCCTGTATCTAGCCCCCACCGATGTGGGCAGCAAGCTTTATTCACCGCGGAGGTAACGCGAGTATGAGCACTTCCAACACAGCTGCTGACGCAAAGATTTCCATCGCCCGAGATGACCAAGCGCTACGCAGCGATGTTCGGGCGCTTGGAGAGTTGCTTGGAGAGACGCTGGTTCGGCAAGAAGGGGCGGATCTACTCGATCTCGTCGAATCAGTTCGCAAAGCGGTTCGTGAAGGTGGCGGCGAAGAAATACTTTCCCGTGTTTCGGTCGAGGAGAGCGTGCAACTTGTACGGGCTTTTAGCACTTACTTTCACTTAGCAAATGTCGCGGAGCAAGTTCACCGCGCACGCGTTTTACAAGATGAGCGCGATGCCAGTGGGTCATGGATCAAACGTGCGGTGAATCGCATTGAAGAAACACAAAAGGCGACTCACGAATTTTCTAAAGAGGACTTGCAGGGTTGGATGGATGAATTTTCTGTTCGGCCGGTCTTCACCGCCCATCCAACGGAAGCCGCAAGGCGATCGGTTCTCAGCAAGCTCGGCACAATTGCTGATTTGTTAGACGAGAAGAGCGATGAGATACGTGGCCGCAGATTGGCAGAAACCGTTGATTTGTTATGGCAGACCGATGAGTTGCGATTGGGACGGCCAGAACCACTTGATGAAGCGGTCAATGCGCTTTATTACTTAGATGAACTCTTTGAAATGACCATCCCAGATGTGCTGGATGATTTTGCGCGCGAGTTATCTCGTCTTGGAGTCACGATTGCTCCAACCGCAAGGCCACTCACATTTGGAACGTGGATCGGTGGTGACCGCGACGGAAATCCGAACATCACCGCCGCAATCACTAAAGACGCTATTACGCTGCAAATCGGTCACTTTATTCGAGCGATGTTAAGCGCCCTGGAACCGCTGCGCCAAGCCCTTTCGGTTTCGGCCCGAATTGCAGGAGCGTCCCCCGTGCTCGAGGAGTCTGTAGCGCGTGACTTGGAAAACTTGCCAGAGATAGAAGCGCGATTTCGCCGAATAAATGTGGAGGAGCCATATCGATTAAAGGCGACGGCGATTCGCCATCGCTTAATACTCACCCAACGTCGCCACGCAGCTAATCTTTCGCACGAAGCGGGACGCGACTACGAAAATACCGCCGAACTCTTGGCAGATCTCACCATCATGCGTGACTCATTACTTGAGTACAAGGGAGATTTAATCGCGCACGGGCTTTTGGAGCGCGTGATCCGCGCGGTTTCAAGTTTTGGACTCACACACGCCACCATGGATATCCGCGAACATTCTGATGCTCATCATCATGCACTCGCTCAATTGGCAGCTCATGGGGGGAGCCTGGAAAATGTTGATGCGCTGGCAAGAAATACAATCGATACTTTCAGCGCAATTAAAGATCTAATTACCAAATTCGGTCCGGAGGTCATCGAGACCTACATCATCTCTATGACAAAATCGCATAAAGATGTGCTGGCCGCCGTTGAATTGGCAACGTATGCAGGTCTCATTAAAGTCGGAACATCCATGATTGGATTCGCTCCACTCCTTGAAACCGTCGCTGAGCTTCGCGCCGCAGATACGATTTTGGACAATTTGCTTTCTGACCCTAGCTACCGTCGCATCGTGGCAAGCCGGCAGGATGTCCAAGAAGTAATGCTTGGTTACTCTGACTCAAATAAGGATGCAGGAATTGCCACGTCGCAATGGGAGATACACAAGGCCCAACGCAAACTTCGCGATGTCGCAATAAAACACAATGTTAAATTACGCCTGTTCCACGGTCGTGGTGGTTCGGTTGGGCGTGGTGGTGGACCCACGTATGACGCGCTTATTGCACTTCCTTGGGGATCAATTGACGGCCAGGTAAAAATGACCGAGCAGGGCGAAGTCATCTCTGACAAATACTCGCTGCCCGCGCTGGCAAGAGAAAATGTGGAACTTTCACTCGCAGCGGCGCTAGAGGCCACAGTGCTAAACCGTGCTCCGCGACAAAGCCCCGAAAATCTAGCTAGATGGAGCACCTGCATGGATCTGGTGAGTGAGAGCGCATTCGCGAGGTACCACTCCCTCGTCGACCACCCAGATTTGCCGGCCTATTTCTATGCTTCAACTCCCGTAGAACAACTCGGTGACCTCTTCTTGGGATCAAGGCCATCGCGCCGTCCTGACGCCACTGGCGGACTCTCCAGCCTGCGCGCTATTCCTTGGGTCTTTGGCTGGACGCAATCGCGTCAGATCGTCCCTGGATGGTTCGGGGTGGGATCGGGGCTTAAGGCGGCTCGCGAAGCTGAACAATCGCCCGTCCTTGCCCAAATGCTGAAGGAGTGGCACTTCTTCAGAACTTTCATATCAAACGTCGAGATGACCCTGGCGAAGACGGATCTAGTCATGGCTAGAAAATATGTTGACCGGCTCGTTGATCCTTCGCTTCATCACTTCCTGGACACCATTGAAGCTGAGTTCAACTTAACCAAATCCGAAATCATGCTCCTCACCAAAAAGGACGAAATTCTTGGGGATCAGCCAATCCTTGCGCGAACTCTCAGCGTCCGAGATGCCTACTTGGCTCCACTACATCTGCTCCAAATATCGTTGCTTGAGCGGGTGCGGGCTGGCGAGTCATCGGACACCACAATTAGGCGCGCCCTTTTGCTAACCATTAACGGCGTCGCCGCAGGTCTTCGAAATACTGGTTGAGTTAAGCGGCGCCGTGACAGCGCTTGTACTTCTTGCCCGACCCACATGGACATGGAGCGTTCTTCGGAGTGCCACCCGTTTGAACAGTCTGACCATCTTCGTCTGCTGAGGTATATCGAATTTGATTTATATCTGCGGGTTCAGGGGTGTCGATTCCGGGAGCGGCAATAACTGGAGCGCCATTTTCATCGGTCGCCTCAACATTAACCTCGACATGGAACAGAAGTGAAACCAACTCTTCTTTAATTCCATCCATCATTGCAGCGAATAATTCGTAACCCTCGCGTTGATATTCAACAAGCGGATCGCGTTGTGCCATGGCACGAAGTCCGATTCCTTCTTGGAGATAATCCATCTCATAGAGATGTTCGCGCCACTTTCGATCAAGAACCGATAAGAGAACTTTGCGTTCTAATTCACGAATTACGGGTTCTGACAGGGCTTCTTCGCGAGCTTGGTATTGCGCCTTAGCATCATCCAAAACGCGATTCAAAATCAAATCTGCATCAAGATTTGCGAGTCCACCCACTTCTGCCGCGAGTGATTCAGGAGAGATTGTTGCTGGGTATAGAACAGCAAGTGCTGAAAAGAGCGCATCCAAATTCCATTGTTCTGGGTAACCCTCTGCCGTTGCACCTTGCACATATGCAGTGATGGTATCGGCCATAAAGTTTTGAACTTGTTCGCTGATGTCAGCGCCTTCAAGCACTTCGCGACGCTCTGAATAGACAACAGTCCGCTGCCGATTCATGACATCGTCGTACTTCAAAACATTTTTACGCATTTCGAAGTTGAGGGACTCAACTTGAGTCTGTGCTGATCGAATTGCGTTTGAAACCATCTTGGATTCGATGGGAACATCATCAGCAATCCCTGCAGCTCCGAGGAATCTTTCGACCAACCCGGAATTAAAACGACGCATTAAGTCATCTTGGAGTGAAAGATAAAAACGTGACTCACCAGGATCGCCTTGTCGACCGGACCGACCACGCAACTGATTATCAATACGTCGAGATTCATGGCGTTCAGTGCCAAGAACATAAAGTCCACCAGCGGCAACCACGGTCTCGTGTTCCAGCGCTACTGCTGCCTTCTGCTTAGCGATCTCTGCCGGCCATGCTGCTTCGTACTCTTCAGGATTTTCGGCGGGGTTGAGTCCCTGACGTTGTAATTCGAAGTCAGCCATAAACTCGGGATTTCCGCCGAGCATAATGTCGGTACCGCGACCAGCCATATTGGTTGCTACTGTCACTGCGCCAACTACGCCGGCACGAGCAATAACTGCGGCCTCGCGTTCATGCTGCTTAGCGTTCAAAACTTCGTGTTTGATTCCGCGTCTGGTAAGAACTGCAGATAACTCTTCAGATTTCTCTACAGAAACGGTACCGACCAGAACAGGTTGACCCGCCTTGTGGCGCTTCACAATATCTTCGGCAACTGCCAGGAACTTGGCAGCTTCGGTTTTATAAATGAGATCCGCTGCATCTACGCGAGCTGTTGGCATATTTGTTGGAATTGGAATCACACCCAACTTATAAATCTGCATAAATTCGGCGGCTTCGGTCATTGCCGTACCAGTCATTCCCGATAATTTGGCGTAAAGCCGGAAGTAGTTTTGCAGCGTGATCGTTGCGAGAGTTTGGTTCTCGTCTTTGATTTCGATCCGTTCCTTTGCCTCAAGCGCTTGGTGCAAGCCTTCAGAATAGCGGCGACCAGAAAGCATGCGTCCGGTGTGCTCGTCAACAATTAAGAGTTCGCCATTCATGACGACATAATCTTTATCGCGTTTGAATAATTCTTTGGCGCGGATCCCATTGTTCAGGTAACCAATCATCGGAGTATTGACCGACTCGTAGAGATTTTCGATCCCCAATAATTGTTCAACCTTGGTAACGCCGTCCTCCAAAATTGAAACCGTCTTCTTCTTTTCATCAATTTCATAATGAACGTCGCGCTGCAGTTGCCCGCAAATATTTGCAAACTCGACATACCATTTGGTTGCCTTATCGGCTGGACCGCTAATGATGAGTGGAGTTCTGGCTTCATCAATCAGAATTGAGTCCACTTCATCAACGATCGCAAAGTTGTGTTCACGCTGGACGCAATCTTCGAGCGACCAAGCCATATTGTCGCGGAGGTAATCAAAACCAAACTCGTTGTTGGTTCCATAGGTGATATCTGCCGCATACGCTTCGCGCCGTTCGGCGGGGGTCATGCTTGCGAGGATTACTCCGACGCGTAAGCCTAGGAAGCGATGCACGCGACCCATCCACTCGCTATCGCGCTCGGCAAGGTAATCGTTGGTCGTGACGACGTGTACGCCTCTGCCGGTAATTGCATTGAGGTAGGCAGGCAGCGTCGAAACCAGAGTCTTACCTTCACCGGTACGCATTTCGGCGATATTTCCAAGGTGAAGCGCCGCTCCGCCCATAATCTGAACGTCATAGTGACGTTGGCCCAGCGTGCGTTCAGCTGCTTGGCGAACTGTGGCAAATGCCTCGGGTAGAAGGGCATTGAGGTCCTCGCCAGCGGCGAAGCGATCCCGGAATTTCTGGGTCTGAGCGCGTAACTCCGCGTCGCTCAAGGCAGAGATCTTGGATTCCCAGGAATTAACTTCTTCGGCAATCTTCTCTAGGTTACGAACCGCACGACCTTCACCAGCGCGAAGGATTTTATCTAGAACAGCCACGAACCCTCATTTCAAAATATTCAGTAAATCTATATGTCATATCGTATTAGGAAATAGGTCAGGTCGAGACCCCAGCCAGAAGCACCCCATTTGGGGTAAAACCGCCCGCTTTAAGCGCGCGGATGCCTTCGCGGAGCGAACTGCCAGAGGTCACTAGGTCATCCACCAGATAAAGCTGACTTATTCCGAAAGGTTGCCTCAATTCGCGGGCGGTTCTCACCAAAGAATAAGCCCCGTTCATATTTGCCAGCCGCTCTTGCCTATTCAAAGCGCTTTGATCGGCAACGACTCGGTTAGTTCGAAGTAAATCCTTAGCCAATACTTTATGAGGCGCGAGCCTTCCCAATTGGTTAGCCAGTTCCTTTGCCAGCAAGTATGAATGTCGATACCCACGCGCTCGATTCGCTCTTTTACTGGACGGAATGGGCACCAAAAGAATCGGTCCCGCAAATGTGGAATTTGCATTAATTCGCATAAATGCTTCAACAAGCAATCCCGCCAAGAAATTCCGCGCGGCAGTGTTGTTCTGTTCTTTAGCCATCAGGATTACTTGCGCTAACTCCGTTCCATAAAAGGCCCCTGGCCAGAGTGGAACTTCATCCAAATATCGTGGAGATAGATGACGAATAATTTTGGAATTGCATGATGCACATACGGCCGGCCCAACTTTTGAACAACTTAAGCAGTGGGAGGGAAAGAGAAGTTCAAAAATATCGTGCACCAGGAAATCTTGCTACGGATTAGACGTCGTCCTCATCAAACATCAAGAAGCTTGTGGAAGGCTCATCATGGGGATTTACGGAAATGGGTTCGCCTTGAATCGGAATTCCAGGAGCTTTTGGAACAGTTAAGACAAAATTCGCGCCCTTGCCCGGCGCTCCCCAAGCTTTGAGAGTTCCTTGGTGCAACTTGGCGTCATCAAGTGAAATTGATAAGCCCAGTCCAGTTCCACCGCGCAATCTGGAGCGAGAAGGATCAGCGCGCCAAAATCTATCAAAGAGGCGTTCGGATTCCCGTTCCGTAAATCCGATTCCGTAATCCCGGACACCTACAGCAACTTCGCGCTCGGTTTGCCGAACCGTTATTTCAATAGCCTTGCCCTCGCTGTGGTCAATCGCATTCGCAATCAAGTTCCGCAAAATACGTTCGATGCGACGAGGGTCAACCGATGCAATTACCGGACTATTTGGAAATTCGGTTCGCACCTGACCCATATTTCCGATGTGCAATTGATCGATTGTTTGGATCACCAATAACTTAAAATCGGTTTCTTTGAGTTCTAAAATCGATGCACTAGCATCAAATCGACTTACCTCGAGTAAGTCGGTCAATAACGATTCAAAACGGGCTATCTGCGACTGCAGCAACTCAGCGCTTCGGGCAACTGCAGGATCCATTTTCTCTTTGCTTTCAGCAATGACCTCTGACGCCATTCGAATCGTTGTGAGCGGCGTGCGAAGTTCGTGTGATACATCAGAAACGAATCGTTGCTGCAGGCGGGATAGATTTTCTAGCCGCGAAATTTGTTGCTGCATTGAAACGGCCATTTCATTGAACGAGATCGCCAATCTAGCCATTTCATCTTGCCCGGTTACGCGCATACGTCGGTTTAGGTCTCCCGCGGTAAGTTGTTCCGCAATTTCGGCCGCGTCTCGAACCGGATTTATGGCTTGCCGGATGACGTACCAAGAAATTCCACCAATCATAAAGATGAGCAGGACTCCCGCGAAGGCAAGAAGTTGACCAATGAAATCTACAATTGTCTGTTGTTCAGTGAGCAAGAAAACGTAATACAACTCATACGGGGATTGCGGTGGGACTTCCACGACGTGACCAACAATGATTGCGCTCTTTTTGGTTCCATCCTTTAAACCAATACTTCCGCGAAGCCATTGCGCCAGCCCTGACTTACGCACCTGTGATCGCAAATAGGTTGGAATCGACGCAGGATCCACATTTCCGGAGGCGCCGTTAAAGACGGAATTTTGCTTCTTGTTAAGCGGCGATCCAATCAAAACAACTTCGCGCGGTGTTGTTGCAACCGTGAGATCGCTTCCTTGCAAAATTTTCGAAACGACGGTGGTTAATTTAAGAGATGAAAGGTAAAGGGTGGCATCTAGTTGACCTTGAGCATATTCATACAGCGACTCCGCTTCAGAAACGGATTCGTTAGTTTTCTCGCGAAAAATTCCATTTGAGATCTGTATAAAAAGAATGCTTCCGACAAGTGAAATTAATATGACCGAGAGAAGGAATGTGGTGCTGATGACGCGAAATAGGATTGACCGCCGCCATTTCACGCCCAGCCATTTCATCCCTGGCTCGTTCCCGCCTTATAGCCCACGCCGCGTACGGTGAGCACAACTTGAGGGTTATCAACGTCTTCTTCGACTTTGGCGCGCAATCGCTGAACGTGAACATTTACGAGTCGAGTATCAGCAGCATGCTGATAGCCCCACACCTCGCTAAGCAAGGCATCGCGGGTAAATACCCGTCCAGGTTCTTTAGCCAAGGCAACGAGCAAATCAAATTCGAGGCGCGTGAGCGGAATGGTTTTCCCATTTCGAATAATCGTATGGGCCACTTGATCAATCACGATGTCGCAGATACGAAGCGTGGTGGAACTCTCTACACCCGAACGACGAAGCCTGACCTTAATTCGCGCCACTAATTCAGAGGGATTAAATGGCTTAACCATGTAATCATCTGCGCCTGCTTCTAGGCCTTTAACAACATCGTAACTATCGCCTTTTGCTGTCAACATAACGATGGGAACCATAGATTTTTCGCGAATCAGTTTGCACACTTCGATCCCGCTCAAACCTGGAAGCATTACATCCAGGAGGACCAAATCTGGTTGATGCGAGTTAAAAATCGCCATTACTTGGTCCCCAGAATTAACCAAATCCACTTCGAAGCCGGAACCGGTCAAGACGATTCCAAGCATCTCTGCTAAATCTTGGTCGTCATCGACAACCATGATCTGTGTCATTAGCTGCCATGTTCCCATGAGTTGAGATAGAGCTCTTGGGCAGGAGTAAGAGTGTCAATTGCGACTCCCATGCTTTCGAGCTTGAGCCGAGCAACTTCTTTGTCGATCTCGGTCGGTACCTCATGTAATCCAGCGCCTAGCGAGGCGGCGGCCTTAACCAACCACTCTGCAGTAAGCGCTTGATCTGAAAAAGACATATCCATAACGGAAGCTGGGTGACCTTCAGCGGCGCCGAGGTTGACCAAGCGACCTTCTGCGATCAACAGTAGGCGACGTCCATCAGCAAGAACGTATTCATCGGTCTGATGGCGAATTCGCTTGTTTTTAGCGGCTGCGTTCTTTTCGAGCCAAGCAACGTCAATTTCGATATCGAAGTGACCTGAGTTTGCAAAGATCGCTCCATCTTTCATGACCGCAAAATGCTCTTCGCGAAGCACATCCCGGTTCCCGGTGACGGTAATAAAGAAGTCGCCAATTTTTGCCGCTTCGAGAGAATTCATAACACGATATCCCTGCATCAGCGCGTCCAGCGCTTTTGTTGGATCAATTTCGGTAATAACGACGTTTGCGCCCATACCGCGTGCTCGTTCTGCAACGCCCTTACCACAATAGCCGAAACCGCAGACGACAACGGTTGACCCAGCAATCAAGCCATTGGTTGCGCGGAAGATGGCATCCATCGTGGACTGCCCGGTGCCGAAACGATTATCAAACATATGTTTTGTGTCTGTGTCATTAACCGCGATCATTGGGAATTTGAGCGCACCATCTTTTGTCATCTGACTGAGCCGGATAACTCCCGTCGTGGTCTCTTCACAGCCACCCATGATTCCATCGAGCAACTCGGTCCGAGTGGTGTGCAAGGTATTTACTAGATCGCAACCATCATCAAAAACTAAGTTTGGCTTGATATCCAAAGCTGAATTGAGATGGCGGTAGTAACCATCACGATCCACTCCGTTGTGTGCATACACATTGATTCCATATTCGTGAACCAACGCTGCAGCTGTGTCATCTTGCGTAGAAAGCGGATTGGAAGCACAGAGCGCGAGTTCGGCGCCACCTGCTTGGAGGGCGCGCATCAAGTTCGCGGTTTCGGTGGTGACGTGCATGCACGCTGCAATTCGAACTCCGGTAAATGGCTTCTCTTTTTCAAAACGATCTTTGATTTGAGCAAGTACTGGCATATTGCGCGCTGCCCACTCAATTCGCTTTTTGCCTTCGGCGGCGAGAGCGGCATTTTTAATGTCGTGGCCAACCATTATTTCAACTGACACAAGAACTCCTTAAGTGCTTCCTGAACTTAACCACCACTGAAGAAAGCCGACACTGGAGGTTGGACGGGTGTCCGCAGGGCTCAAGGTTACCCGATTAAGGACAGGACCTGGGATTGAACTTGAGCCAGCTGTTCTGGGGAGTGGGCTTCAACATTGAGTCGAAGCAGCGGCTCGGTATTGGAGGCCCTGACGTTAAACCACCAATCGGGGCCATTAACAGTGATGCCGTCGAGTTCGTCGATTTCGTAATCGCTCTGGAAAGAAGCTTTGATGAAGTCAATACTCGTCTTTGGATCATCCACAACTGTGTTAATTTCTCCGCTCGCAAAATAGCGATTGAGCGGAGCGAGCAACGAGGAGAGCGGAAGATCGCTGTGAGAAAGCTCGGCGATCGCAAAGAGCGCGGCTAGCGCTCCAGAATCTGCCCGCCAAAAATCGCCGAAGTAGAAGTGGCCGGAATGCTCGCCACCAAAAATCGCATTGCTATCCGCCATCATCTTCTTGATATAAGAATGGCCCACTCGTGAGCGAAGCGGGACTCCCCCGCGTTCAGTGATAATTTCTGGCACCGCGCGCGAGGAGATCAGATTATAAATAATGGTTGATCCTGGCCTTCGCTTTAGTTCTCGAATTGCAATGAGGGCTGTGAGCGCAGATGGATTGACTAAGTGCCCTTTCTCATCCACCAAGAAGCATCGATCAGCATCACCGTCAAATGCCAACCCGATGTCTGCCTTTTCTTTCTTGACCCGCTTCACCAAATCCACCAGGTTCTTTGGATCTATTGGGTTGGCTTCATGATTTGGAAAATTGCCGTCAAGTTCAAAGTAGAGCGGAACTACATCTACATTGAGTCGAGCCAATATCGCCGGCGCAGTAAATCCGGCCATTCCGTTTCCCGCATCAACAACAACCTTCAATCTGCGTCCAGTTGAAAATTCATCAGCTCCAAATAATCCGAGCAAGAAATCTACGTAATCGCCAAGTAACTCGCGATGCGTCGTTACGCCAATGGGACCAGCTGACATCGCAATGCCATTAATCATGTGCTCTTTGATGCGCAATAATCCAGATTCTGCACCGATTGGTCTGGCGCCAGATTTTGCTAACTTAATTCCGTTGTATGCAGCTGGATTGTGGCTAGCAGTAAACATTGCCCCCGGAAGATTAAGAGATCCCGCGGCGTAATAGAGCATGTCAGTGGAGGCGAGACCAATTCGGACGGCATCAATTCCTTGCGAGTTCAAGCCATCCGCAAATGCGGTGGCAAGTTCATCAGAGGAAGGTCGCATATCTTCGCCAATAACCACGGTGCCAGGTTCGCGTTCCTCCATGAGGAAGCGCGCAAAGGCGGTGCCCAGTACGAAGGTAAATTCGGGAGTGATCTGTTCATCAACGAGACCGCGAATATCGTAGGCCTTGATGACTTTATCCAACTCTTCGCGCGTAAACATGGTTTTAATCTACTTGAGAAAAGTTAATACCAAAACTTCTAGAACTTTAGAATATTTTAATTGGAAGGAATGGCACGCAAGTGACCGCGGCGACCTAATTCTGGTTGAACTGGCGTCGGCACACCCTCCACATGTTGCGCCTGCGCTGCTTCGCGGACCGCGTTTGCAATAGCCATGAGGTCATCTTCGCTTGGACCAGCCAGTTCTGCTTCGGGCTCTAACCGTGTGACTGTCCAGCCGTTAGGAAGGGTTAGCTTCTCGCTATGCGCTGGGCATAGATCGTAAGAATGCGGTTCGGCATACATTGCTAACGGGCCAAGTACTGCCGTTGATTCGGCATAAATGTAAGTCAGAGTTTTTATTGCGGGCGCTTTACAACTCGCGCGCGAACAGATTCGACTCGATCGGTGTTGTGTTCGCATGAGCCCGAGATTAGCGTGACTTGGACGCCAAATGTTGGATTTGAGGCGACATGTGGCGCTGCCAGTCGAATCCTAGTTGCGAGTCAGGGTACGAATGTCTGCGATCGGCACATGAGCACCTAAAACCAATTGATTTGCCAACAAGGGTAGATAACTTAGCCCACCCGTACTATTTAAGAGTATCGCTCCGCCAAAAATCGGCTGTTTGGTAAGAGGTGTAAAGGTAACTAAACCAAGTGGATCACCGGGGCTCCATAGCGCTGATGTATTCCCGGTGATAAGCCGCTTTTGAGCTCTCCCTTTAGAGTCAGTCCATTGTGCAGTGACGGCGAGAGAGTTCCCAATGAAAAAGAATTTTCCTTTTACACCTCCCAGATTCACCCTAAATCGCGAGATGGGAGTCAACTGACTTGCCCAAGCGAAGTCTCCAGTACCAGAGCTGATTCGAGTGAAAGAGGAAGCAAGTATCGGTTGATCGGAGTTAACTTCGATTCCAAAAGGAGCAGTGAGTGCAACCGTTGGAAGCGGAACATCCACAACTCGCTGGTGCGCAATTTCAAGTGAGTCGAAGCCGATCGGAGTAAACGTCCCGTCTCCAGAGAAAATTGTTAAGTGCACATTGGCATTTAAATTCCCGGGCACCAGAAAACGCATGGTGGATTTGGTTGACGATGCCGTTCCGTATAACCCAGCGATATAACTCTTTTTTGTAGCCGCAGCCACGGGAGAAACAAAACTGGCGCCTAATTCTTTGAGTCCACTCTTTCGATGATCAAGTAAGAATGAGGTGACTCTTCCAGAGTTTGTAACTATATGGAGTGCTACGGATTCATCACCTGGAACTATTGAAGCGAGTCGGATTTGGCGGTCAGAGTTAGCTTTAATTGTGATCGCTATCGGTGCTAAAGCCGCTTTAGAATTAAAGGGGAAAATTTGGATAGTGGAATCGCTCAATCCACTATTTACTAACTCAAGCACGCTCTGACTTGTCACTCCTGCTGATCCACCAAGGAACCACTGATCAGGACCACCCACTTCGCACACCGCTGCGGCCATTGTCGATCCGGGGATGGTTTCGAAGGCAACTTCAGATCCAGAATTGCCACCCACAAATATCGGAGCGCTACTTCCTGCTAGCGTAAAAGACTTTTGTGTCTTAAGAGTTGCCGTCTTGCCGCTAATGATCCGAGTTGGCAAGTTCTTGGCGGGTAGTGCGATATGTTCGCTCGCCCCGCTCAATGCGCCTGGGCAAACCGTTGCTGGATATGAACCACTTGCCGTGAAATGAGCTTTGGCTTCAGGAACAAGTGTTGCTATTGCCACTGCCCCAGCAAGCAACACTGGACCAAGTAGGAACCGTGTAAATACTTTGAGTTTCACGGCTACACCAACTCTTCCAACGGAACTTGGCGGCGGCGGCGACCTGAAGGCAACGCCATGACGATCGATATGAGAAGGGTTAAGAGTTCAAGTGAAATCAATCCACGGTGGGCGGTACCGTCAAAAAGGATTGTTATCTTCCCCGGTTGCGCAACGGTAAACACCGGAAGACCACTTGTCGCGTGTTGTAGAGGTACTTCGGCTCCGTTATCTATGAGCCGCCAACTCCGATCATATTTTTCAGCAAGAGTTACTGTCCCCGGCGAAGTGACGGTAGTTGTTGCACCAATATCACCTGCAGGGATCAAACTATTTTTTGCTTTTGAATCGGTGAATAAGGCTCGTGGAGATGCTCCTACGATTCGCCACACGGTGCCAATAGCTGTTGCGGACATTCGGGTGAATCCACCAACTCCATCGATTGCTCGAACTACTTCAGGAGCTACTGGAGCTTTGAAATACAAGTACTGGATTCCAAAACTTCCAAGCACTTTGCTAGACATCACGCCAGAACCAGAGATTAACTGATTCACTGCATCGCCAATTTCCGCGGGAAGCACGGTAGCTACATCCGCGTCCCCAAGTGAAAGTGGATTTCCTCGCGAGATGAAGAAGGTTGTCGTGTCAGCAGCCTCTGCCAATACAAGGGTCTTCGGCTTTGCCGGACTTTGTGCAAGTGATGAGACGAAAGCTGGAAGTACATCGCTCTGATCCGACTGGACCAGGGATCTTGCTTGTCCACTCAAAATCCAACCACTCATCGCGATGGTGCTAACAAGGGTGAGCAAGGTCGCGAGCGCGATTGCAATGTGGGTGATACCCAAATTTCGAAGTCTCAGATGTGGAGTGAGCTGTTGGATTTCACGAAGCATCGGGGGAATCAAAATTATCGAAATGGCTAGAAAGGCGGCTCCAACGTAAACGGGTTCGGTAGCTCCATGCCCGGGGATGTGGATTGCATTGAAGAGCACGGCGGTTGCCAATATTCCAGAACAGTAAAGAGCTCGGAGTTGTAGTGAGCGCTTAAACAGACTGAAAACAATGAAGCAGGTGAGCGGAGAGATGATCCACCAAGCAGGAGAACCTTGACCTCCGGGATTAGCAAGCAACGTTTGGAGCGCGCCACCGTTAGGAAGTGGAATTCCTGGTGCCAGCAAGAACTGGGTTGGATGAATGAGCGCTCCAAGGGACCATGGCAACGTAAGCAAGGTTGCGGTCACTACAACGGTAATGCGTCGCATTATTGGATTTAAGGCATCGCTTTCGAGTCGATCTATCCAACCGGCTGATTCATGGTCACTCCTTACCGCTTCCACGAAGGACTGACCAAGGAGTGCCAATTGAATAAGTAACCAAACGGCAAGAAAGATTGGCGAAAATGATCCAGCAATTGAAATGAGCAGAGTTACCGCGAAAATCCTGCGCCAGGAGAGATCAACAAGGTTGATCAGCATTGGTTTGATAAAGGTAAAGCAAGGGAAAATTAGGTAAAGAACCAAAATGTCGATTCGCCCCTGATTAAGGGAGCTCCACAAAAGTGGGGTCAGGATGTAAACCAAACCACCAAATGTAGAAACATTGAGCGATATTCCAATCCGCCTCAAACAATTGACAAAGATAATAAATGCCAATGGCGGAGTCAGCAGAAAAAATGAAGTAATGAGCAAAGACAAATGTCCCCAGGTAATAAGAGAGGCGATACCAACTATCGCGAGCCAAGGAGGGGAAGCGACAGCAGAGCCCATTCCAACTAGATGCCAGGCTTGCGCGTAACTTCGCAAC